>NZ_JBFRGE010000011.1:0-119952 GCF_052115185.1 Paenibacillus sp. 2TAB19
GCCTTAGATCATGTAATGATATTCGAATAGTACAGGCCGATATGGAGAACACTAAACGCAACTCAACTGTCGACATATGCCATCTGCGAACGCATTGCTGCTTCGATCCTTAGGCGCATCTGACATATGTAAATCTTTGTAATACGGATTTCTTACTTTGATCCAGCTTCCACTGTCTTCTGCCGCGTACAAGCTATCCTTCCGTTTGCAAGCGATCCCTTCCAGTCCTGATTGCTTCACGAATTCGTACAGCGCTTTGCCTGCGCCATCGACGTAAGGCAGCTGTTCGTAATAGGCGTTATTTTCAACAATTTGCCCCAGCAGCTGCTTTCGTTCAGCAAGCGGCTTATTCCGCATATCGACACCGTTGTAATAAAGCACATCGAATACATAGAAATGAACGGGCAATAATCGTTTTGCATCGCGAATGGCCGGCTCTTTACTCAGCTTGAATCGCTCGTCGATCAGCGTCTTGAATTCAGCTTCACCTGTCGTCGGATTAATATAGGCCACTTCTCCATCCAGCACGAAGTCGGCCGGTTGTACAGCTGGCACATTAAGCAGCTCAGGATATTGCTTAGACACATCATTATGATGCCTTGTATATAGCTTTGCCGTGTTTCTAATAAAAGAAAGCTGCAGGCGGTGTCCGTCAATCAACGGCTCGAACAAGTAACGATCATCGTCAAACGGCAGCTTGCGCTCCGTCATCTGCATCGGTTTCAAAAACATAGCCGTCCCCTCCCGTACATCTATATTAGCATGGAAGCATTCAAAAATTAGTCGGTAAATAAAGGTGAAATTAGCGAATAATCCTTTGAAAGCCTTCACATAATACTGACTAGAAGGAGGCTGATAATAAATGGCAAACCAAACACTTGTCGTACCGGGAGCTCGGGCAGCGCTTGAGCAAATGAAGTACGAAATCGCGCAAGAGCTGGGCATTCAACTTCCAGCCGACGGTTATTATGGCAACATGACCACGCGCGACATGGGCTCCATTGGCGGATACATAACACGCCGTCTCGTTCAAATCGCCGAACAGCAGCTCGCTGGACGCTTCTAATGCGAGCCAAGCGTAAACGGCTATCGCCGTCCTTTGGCGGCGTAAGCTACCGTTTCGCGGATGAAATATAAGCCTAGTATAAGAGTGACATTTTATACTTTCTTATATTTCGTGCAACACCGAGAGCGCCAATAGCGCTCTCTTTTTTATTTTTAGCGAAAGCCAAACTTCCCTTTAACATGAATTATCGGTAAAATAGAATAGAGTTGTCCTGTTACATACGCTATGCCATTTTTATTTGGAGAAAGGAATACCCTACTATGATTATTCAGCCAAAATCCCGCGGCTTTATTTGCACCACTGCACATCCAGAGGGCTGCGCTAGCCAAGTGCAGCGTCAAGTCGATTACGTAAAGTCCAAACCGGCAATCGAGGGACCGCGCAATGTGTTAGTCGTAGGCGCTTCCACAGGCTACGGCCTTGCATCGCGAATCGTATCCTCGTTCGGCGCAGGCGCGAACACGATTGGCATTTATTTTGACAAAGCAGCAGAAGGCGCACGCACCGCTTCCGCTGGCTGGTACAATTCTGCCGCATTCGAGCAAGCCGCAGCAGAAGCAGGAGTAAAGTCGTACAGCATTGTTGGTGACGCTTTCTCAGACGAGATTAAAGCCAAAACCATCGACCTGATCCGTACGGAGCTTGGCCAGATCGATCTTGTCGTCTACAGCGTAGCATCGCCGCGACGCACACACCCGGTAACGGGCGAGACGTTCTCCTCGGTCATTAAGCCGTTGGGCGGCACGTACACGAACAAAACGGTCAACTTCCACAACGGCGAAGTGACGGAAGCGACGATCGAGCCGGCTACAGAGGACGAGCTTCGTCAGACGATCGCCGTAATGGGCGGCGAAGATTGGCAAATGTGGATCGACCAGCTTCAAGCTGCCGGCGTTCTAGCTGAAGACGCTACAACGGTCGCATACTCTTATATCGGACCAGCTATTACACATGCTGTCTACCGCGATGGAACGATCGGCGCGGCGAAGAACGACCTAGAAGCAACAGCTAAGCGTCTTCATGAGCAGCTGAGCACAAGCGGCGGCCGTGCGTACGTCTCGGTCAACAAAGCGCTTGTAACGCAATCCAGCTCTGCCATTCCCGTTGTTCCTCTATACATCTCCGCCCTTTACAAAATAATGAAGGAAAACGGCACGCATGAAGGCTGCATCGAGCAAATGTACCGTCTGTTCTCCGAGCGTCTGTACGGACCGGGCGAGACGGCCGTTGACGAGAAAGGGCTCATCCGAGTCGACGATCTCGAGATGAAACCGGAAATTCAAGCTGCCGTTGCAACCGTATGGGAGCAATTGACGACGGAGAACGTATACGATCTTTCTGATCTGGCCGGCTACCGCCGCGAGTTCTTCCAGTTGTTCGGCTTTGAAACCGACGGCATCGATTACGAAGCGGATACGAATCCGGAAGTAGATATTCCGAACCTTCGTTAGGCTGCTATAAACGAAGAAGCGATGGAGCTCATCAGAGCTCCATCGCTTCTTTAGTATTGCGACATTAGCGAATGATCCCTACTTTAGCCAGCCTAAAGTTCGTTCCTGTGCAGTCCGGCCGATTGCCATGAATGACCTCAGCCTCGAAACGATGCTTGCCGGGCAGCCAGTCGTCTCCATAATAGCTCAAGCGATACCAGCCGTCTGCACCTACCCAGTCAGGCCGATCGCGCTTCTCCGTCTGCCACTCTCCCCCATCAATGCGATAACGGAATTCCGCGGAATTCTTGCCAAAGTCGAAGCCAAGCGCCAGCCCCCTCCCTTCGAATTCGAAAGAAAGCCGGGCGTCTATCGCTGCCGTCTCCAATACACGATCAATCCATTCATAATAAGGCCATCTGCGAATCGTCCATGGTCCAGTCGTATGAATGCTCTCCAAGGGCAGCTCATACACATCGTCCCAGCATTTCGCATCGAGCGGCGCCGGCAGCTCCGTGGGAGCTGCATGCTCAGAAGCTTTATCTACGCAGCTGTCTGAGTCGAATGAAGCCGCCTTATCAAGCCGCTGGCGCAAATAGTGGATGACGCTCGCCCCGTAGCTTAGACTTCCTCTGCTCGTTGGATGCAAGCCGTCAGGCAGCCATTCCTCGAAGCGCATGAGTCCCCGCTTCACTTCCTCGAATGCATGCAAGCCCATCCATACGGAGCTGATGCTGTAATGGTCGGCAATACGTTCGAATTCACCGATCGTGTCCGGTACTTCGCCACTTGACATCGCTTCATACATGCCGGAGGAATACGTATATACAAGAACGATATCCCGCACTCCGTCTGCAAGCAGTTGACGGATTAACCCTTCGCGAGAACGCCCCCGCTGCTMAGACGCTGTACCTTCGTCGTTAACCGCATATTCGACGAATACGAGATCACAGCCGCGATCGATCAAGTCCCGCTTCGCGCGGAACGCTGCCAAATCGCTGCCTGTCGCCCCGATCGCCGCGTTTTCCACAGCAATACGGGTATTCGGGAACTGCTCCGCCAGCCAGCCAATAACCGGCTCTGGCCAGTTATGCCTTGGTCTGGCATCCGTAATMGAACCGCCTATAAAGCCGACGGTCAATTTTCCCTCTATAATTTTTGCCTTCGTATGCTTCAAAGAGCCTCGATGCTTCCACACCTGTAGCGTCATTGTTTGTTCGCCTCCGCTTATTTATGTTTTCTCCGATTGCGATTATGCATCAGAATGCCCGCTAGTACTCCCGCTGCTATTACCGCTACGAGACCAATTGCGCCTGCAGCCATCCTTCCATTTGCAGAATCAGATTCTCCGTCGTCCTCCGCAGCAGCGGCAACCTCCTGTGATGGCTCGCCTTCTATCGCAACAGTTGAGCCGCCCGGCTGCGATGGCTCATCGCCGTCTGCCTCCGGTTGAACCTGCTCTGCCGTTGCCTCCGGATCATTAGACGAAACGCCTACGATCGCAGTCCCCGACTTCGCAAGCTTATAGTCGATGACTTCACCGCTCCAGAAATGCATCCGCAGCTTAATGTCGCCATCATTAAGCTGTTCTAGAAATTCTTTCGTCAATATAATCGCGCTGAGGTCATACGCCGGCTTATAGGAGTGCGCCATTTCTTTAAATGGCGTCCAATCATTAGGGTCCGTGTTTCGTCCGTCTGCGTACACCGCCTCCATCGTCGCAAGCCGATCGCCCTTGAAAGCCGTCGGAATAGACAATCCGCCGCTAGTTCCTTCCGTATTTTTAAGTATCGGGGTATTGTAATGAATAATATGAATATGCCAGTCCGCGCCTGCGGAGAATACGGCAGTTAGAACTGCCTGTATGCCGTAATCATCCATTAGCAACGACTTAATCAAATTAGCACTGATCGTGAGCGTATCACCGGTCAGCTCGTAATCGACTCCCCGGGCAAGCACTTTGTCTCCTTGCCGAAGCTCGCTTAACGTATTGCCGTTTAATTGAAGCGTAACGTTCTGATCCGCTGCTTCTGCATCCTTCTTCACGAATAGCTGATCGGTAGACGCAGTCGATGATCGCCCACCAGCAGAAGCTTTCATAACGGCGAACAGCTCAGGATCCTTCCATTCGAGAGCTCGTCTGTCAAAGTGCTGCCCGTTGTCCCACAGCATCGTAGTGAGCTGCTTCTGCTTCGCGTAATAACCCAAATACTCGAAATATTTGAGCTTCTCGCCTTGCTCGATCGTGTCAACCGATTTATCGAAGCCAAGCAGACCGAATTCCCCGATAATGACCGGAATGCCCTTGGCTACGAACGTTTCATGAACGCGATCGAACGTTTGTACAAGATCATTGCGCGCCTCTTCGTTAAACGTCGTAACTCCGCCTAGATTAACGCTGAACGGATAGAAGCCGTAATAATGAACCGTGGCAATAATCCGTTTGTCATCCAGCTTGGCGATTGTTTTATCCAACTCATTCAATCGTTTCTGCGAGGACGATGCCGTCAGCGTTGAAAGCACGATTGGTCTCAGCTTATTCGATCCGCCCGATCCGCGAACAATCGAATGGAAAGAAGTGTTCAATTCATCCAGCATAACAAAGTAAGTCTCCGTATCTCTGCCCCAATCTTCCGAGAAACGGGGCTCATTAATGCCCTCGAACATCAGCTCCATCGGATAATCCTTGAAGCGGTCCGCAATTTGTACCCATGCCGACTTATATCTGCCTAATACGTCGTCATGATTCGATTCCATATCGAATATCCAATGCGAATCGTGATGGAGGTTAATCATGACGTACATTCCCGCATCAAGCGACCAATCCACAACCTCCTGAATGCGATCCATGAATGCATCATCAATACGGTAATCGGGCGCGTCGCCCATTCTGTGCTTCCACGTAATCGGAATACGAATGCTTCGATAGCCTTGACCGGCCAGACTCTCAATTAATTCCTTCGATGTAGCCGGATTGCCCCATGACGTCTCCGAACCGGTAGCATCGAATGTATTGCCCAAATTCCAACCTGGCTGCATCGCATCTACGTAAGCCTGCATATTCATTTCATTTCCCTCCTTCTTCTTATCCGCGTAAAGCGGCTGTGCCGACATGCCTATCCCTGCCAACACAATGGCAACGCATACAATAGCAATCGCAATCGTAGACAAGTTGAGTTTCCTCATCCCACCTGTCCCCTTTCCTGAATACGAATAAGAGCAGCTTGCCTTAACGTGTAATGAGAAATGCCATATCCGATCTTTCGCTTGCAGGAGCCGTCAGCTTAAGCGCGCCATTCTCCGGTAGGACAACGGACGTTCCGGCCTCTTCTCCCGTCCACGCATCAAACCACGTCACCTTAGCCTCGCCTTCCCCGAATCCGTTAATCGTTGCCGTCTTTCCTCCGATTGTGCCATTCTCGCTGACAAGCCAACCATAGGACGTTTTTGCTCCAACCATCGTCCAGCCCTCGCTATCATGTATCTCTATGGATGGCGGTTCGGCAGCGCTAAGTCGCGGATTGCGCAGTTTCACTACGGCCGCTCCCGCTGCTTTATCCGTGCTAGACGCATAGACTTTAACGCCCCAGCCGCTAATTTGGTTAAGCTGCTCGCCCGTAATCAGCTTGCCTTCCCGCCAATAGCCGGCTGGTACATCCGTTAGCGGAACACGCAGTGTCGTCCATTCCCCGCTTTGCAACACGATGTCGCTGGCATCGTCACCCTCTGTCCAATTACCGTTAGGCATCAGCACCGGTCTAGCTTTAAGCGGCTCTGCACCTTCATAGTCGGCATATACGTCTATGAGCAGCTCGTCATAGCCTTGCCAGTCTGACTTACCGCCAACTTGCTGAAGGAAGCCTTGCGCAAAACTTCCCGTTGCGAACCGCATCGACGTCTGTATCGCACCGCCTGTCGCTTCCGGCTTAAACAGCGAACCTGTCGCATCCTTATTCGCTTCCGGCCAGTCTGGCATCAACCAATTCGCCGCATCGGATCCATCCTCAAGCATCACCTCATGCGCTAATTGCTGATTCACCTTAGGTGTATCCATCGTAACCGGCTGCCGCTGCTCGTTGAAGTCGATCGTCCGAACGAATGAAGCGAAGACGTTCATTTGCTTATACATCTCATCGTTATAGCTCTCAAGCGCCCACCAGATAGGACCGGATGCTGCGCCGTTCGCTAGCGAAGACCACATCGAGTTATGATGGACAACGGCGTCCGTTACATTGCCGGTCTCTCCGGTCATAACCGGCTTCTCGTATTGCTTCCATCTCAACCCGATATCTTCCGCGTACGCGCCAAAGTTTAGATCGTAATAGTTCTCGCGATCCGCAATATCGAGCGTCTTGTAGCCATGATCCCAGAAGTCCTCTCCTCCGCCGGCCATTGAGCCCATCGTTGGATGTCCGTAAGGATCGTTCCCCTTGAAATAGTTATGCACCTTCGTTACCCAAGCGTTCGCCTCGTCTTGGCGGCCGAACGCCCAACCGTCCGTTCCGTTAATCTCGGTAATCAAGTTCCATATGCCGATAGAGGAGCTATAACCCCACCGAGCGATTATATAGCGGTACAGCTTCTCCTGGTATTTCCACATTTCTTCGCTGCTATAGAAATTTTCCGCCGATCCGAGCGACGAATAAGCGCTGCGCTTCCAGGTCGCCGGCCAGTTCTCGATTTCATCAGCCAAGGAATCATGCGGCCAAATAACAAAATTCATATGAAGATCGCGCGCACCGAACCAATCGACCAGCTCATCTATGCGGAAGCCCTTCAGCATATCGTAGCTGCCGATTCCGGAAGCAGATGATTCCAGCTGCTCCTTGCCGCCGCCCATGCCCGCGTTGTCGTAGTTGCCATTCCAATACGTAACCAGATTGCCGCCGTTGTCTGCGATCTTCGTCAAGTTGCTCTCTGTTATTCCCCACGGATATGCGACACCAACCCCATAGAAGGAAGAACCATCGTCGTATTCGAAGAAACGTTTATTCGTATCGGACACGCGTATCCAGCCTTTATTCGCGCCTTGCTCCGCAACGAACTCCGCTTCCTCGCTAACCGAGGTTCCCGACTTATCCGTCACGGCCACCTTATACCGCCACTTTCCACTCTCATTAGGCGCGAACCGCAGCCGCCATGCTGCTCCGTTATAAAAGCCGTTGATCCGCCACTCCTTGCCGCTAGGCGCAAGGAAAACGGCCCGAACGTCAATCTCCTCCGGATCGTACGGATTAACGTATTCGGCTTTCATGTCAAGCGCAAGTTCAAGCTTGTCATAGGTTAACAGCGTGACCGGCTTCGGACTTTCTCCCTCTTCTACAGCTTCAGCCCCTGCTTTTGCTTCAATAGAAGTAATCACAGGCCCTGCATCACCGTCCGGGTCTTGCAAAACAAGGATTGGCGCTTGAACAGCATCAGAATTGCCATTATCGTTAATCTGCCATACAACGACTACCGCCAAAATGATGACGAAAAGTGACGCACCCGCCATGAACCACTGTTTTCTTTTTAACATATCGGCCCCCTACTAAGAACGCTCTCTATTTCAATTCCTGTCTAGATTTGAGTGGAATTCGTACAGTCAAACAGCATCTACAGACGAATCAAACTCACTATATTCATTGCTGAATTTCGAACAAAAGGCTGGAGAACCTTCTTGCCCGTCCCCAGCCTTTGTTCAAATCTTTTTATACGACTTTAACCTGACTTTCAGCCAAGTAATCAATCATCGAGCTTACTGTAATTGCGTTAGTAGCGGTTGGTTTGCTTACTGCTTCGCCTTCCTCGCGATTCACGAATAGAACGACCTTCGTTACGCCTGGGATCAGATCGAAGAAGTTATCGGTGAAGCGGCCCGCGCGCTCCGTCTTCAGCCATACTTGCTTCGCCAGCTTATCCGTCGAAAGCTCATACGCCGTTCCATCGCTGCCCGATACTTCCTTCACTGTAATCGTCGCCGCCTCTAGCCGAAGCTCCTTCGCGCTAGCGAAGTAGAATAGCTTGCTGATCGCAGAAGCTTCACTACCCCCGGCAGCAGCGAACTCCGCATGCAGCACAATGGAACCCGCTTCGCGTCCGCCAAGCCATTCGCTTTCGTTCAGCGAATAGATGACCGCAGCGCTATTGCCTTGCATAGCTACTGGGGCAGTCGCTTCTCTTACCAGCCTACCTGAGAAATCGTACAGTTTCAGCGTAAGATTTCCTTCGACCGCTTCAAGCTTATCCGTAACCAAATGAACGCGCACATGTCCGTCTTCCGAACGGTCGAATGAAAGAATCGTATCTTCGAAGCTATGTTTCGCGTAATATTGCATCGCTTTCCACTTGCCGTAATAATCAATGCCCGCCCATGAAGCGACCGGCCAGCAATCATTCATCTGCCAATATAGCGTGCCCATGCAATATGGCATCCGGCGGCGATGCGCTTCGATAGCCATCTTCATCGCTTCCGCTTGCAGCACCTGGCTCATATACAGGAACGACGGGAAATCTTTCGGCTCGTTCATATAGATGTCCATATACTGCTTGATGAGACGATTGCCGTCGCCATTTTTCTGATGGGCGCGCATCACCTTCGAGTCCAGCGCCAGATCCTGCTCGGTCGCGAATGTCATGACCGTATCGTACTCAGGGAACGACTGGAAGCCGTATTCGCTCATGAAGCGGCCAATCTTCACATTGTAGTTCTCGAAAGGCTCAACCGCATGCCATACGCCCCAATAATGGACGTCCCCTTCCGTCGTGAGCGGATGCGCATGCTGGTTAATGTCGCCGGATACCGATACGATCGGCGAGGACGGCCAATAATCGATGCCTGGAGCATAGCTCTCCACTACTTCAGGCAAGATGCTATGGAAGATCGCTTCATAGTCCGCCCAGATCTTCTCGCGCTGTTCGGCCGTATAATTCTTCTTCCAGCCCCAGCCGCCGGTCTCGTCGTATTGCGCCCAAGCGGAATCAATCTCATTGTTGCCGCACCATAATGCGACGGACGGATGATTGCGCAGACGCTTCACGTTCTGTTCCGCTTCCGCTCTCACATTGGCAAGGAACGCCTCATCGCCCGGATACATGCTGCATGCGAACATGAAGTCCTGCCAAACGAGAATGCCGTATTCGTCGCACAGCTCATAGAAGACCGACTGCTCATAAATGCCGCCGCCMCAAATAYGCAGCATGTTCATGTTCGACTCCGCAGCCGATGCGATCTCATGTCTGTATCGCTCAGCCGTCACTTCCGTAATGAAGCTGTCATTCGGAATATGGTTCGCGCCTTTCGCGAATACGGGCACGCCGTTCAGCTCGAAGTAGAAACTTGCGCCGACGGCATCCTTTTCCCTTACAAGCTTTACCTTGCGCAAGCCGGTACGAACCGATTTATCGGCAACGACCTTATCGCCCGCAAGCAGCTTAGCCGAGAAGCAGTACAGATGAGCTTCGCCCAGACCTCTGCTCCACCATAACTTCGGATCCTCGATGACAACCGGAACGGCGAGCGTTTGTTTACCCGCCTTCACGCTTACTTCGCTTTCCCAAGTCAAGCCATCTGCGGAAAGGTGAAGCGTCCCGCTCCAATCCTGTTCGGATTCCAG
This sequence comes from Paenibacillus sp. 2TAB19, assembly GCF_052115185.1. Classification (NCBI taxonomy): domain Bacteria; kingdom Bacillati; phylum Bacillota; class Bacilli; order Caryophanales; family Paenibacillaceae; genus Paenibacillus; species Paenibacillus sp. 2TAB19. The sequence continues at coordinate 10,092 of NZ_JBFRGE010000011.1, forward strand.
CTCGACATGAACGGTAAGCTTGGCTTCGGAAGCGGACACCTCGTTCTGCTCTACATACAGATCAGAGATGACGCTTTCGGACCAGCCTTCCAGCCGAGCCTCTCTCCATATCCCGCTCGTAACGAAGCGCGGGCCCCAGTCCCAGCCATAATGATAAGGCGCTTTGCGCGCAAAGATACTAACTTTATCGTCGCCTAACCCGCCAAGCTCGGACTGGTCGTTCGAAGCCGGCAAATTATAGCCGAGCGCCTCGATCTTAGGCAGATCCTCGCGTATCGGCGAGCGGAACACAATATGAAGGCTGTTGCCTTGCTCTTTCACATATTCCTTCACATCCGCGCGCCAAGAACGGAACATATTGTTTGCAGACAACACATGTGTACCATTCACATAAACCTCGGCATACGTATCAAGTCCGTCGAATACGAGCTCGATAGACGATAAAGCCAGTAAGCTGAGAGGCACGTCGAAGGTAGATTCGTATTCCCAGTCTATTTTGTCGATCCATTGCAAATCATGCTCATTCGTCGCATAGAACGGATCTTTGATGACACCATTTTTCAGTAAATCGGTATGAACGCAGCCTGGTACGACGGCCGGGAGCCACTTCTCCTCCTCGACGGACTTAAAATTCCAATTGTTTGTTAGCGTAAATGTTTCTCTCATCATATCCTCCTGTTGTGTGTATCCACTGTAACTTCTGTCGTCCTACCACACTTTTAGTTATAATTATATCTCTCTTTTTATCCTACTTTACCTAACAAGTTAGCGCAATGGATAGCTCTTCAGATCGGGAATCTCGTCTCTTGTTACCGAGAATGGATGATGATAGAACTTGAGCAACTGCTGAAGCTCCGTATAGTCGCCTGAATACTCCCTAACGCCATCCTTCTCCGTAAAGACAAAGTTGCCATACCACGTACAATTCCATGCCCACGGTGCTTGATCGCGAAGCATCAGATCCGGATCCGGAATCGGGCCGTTCTCGGACAAAGCGATAATTTTGCTCGCTTTCGTGTAGGACCGAGCTTGTTGGAACCGCTCGGACTGCGACTCATACGTCTGCGCAGGCGGATAAATATCTTCACCGATAATATCGACGTACTCGTCACCCGGATACCAATCGGCATGCTGCCCGTTCCATACCCAGATGAGATGATTCAGCTTGTGTACGTTCGTCATCCGCTCGTACATCAGCTTCCACAGCTTCAGGCAAGGCTCGGCGCCCTTCGCCCCCCACCAGAACCAACCGCCAGACGCTTCATGCAGCGGTCTCCAAAGTACGGGAACGCCTGCCTCCTGCAGCCGCTTCAACTGAATCGTAATCGCGTCGATATCCCTAATAAGCAGCAAATATTCGTCGGACGCCTCGTCGGCCATCGCTTTCTCGATGTCGAACGTTGTGGCGTTCGTATAGAAGCCTCTGTCCCAGTTGCGATCCGGCAACTCGTCGATAAGGTCCTTCGGCGCGTTCCAATGCCAGCAAAAAGTGACGATTCCGCCCTTATTCCACCAGTCGATCGCGATGTCGGTATCGCTGCATGTGGAACCTCGCTCCGTTCGCGAAGGCGAGTAGTTCATAAAGTCGAAACCGTATACCGCTGGATATTTGCCAGTCGTTTCGTAAATGATTTCTACCTCAGGAGAAGTAACGACGCCAATCTGCTGTCCCGTCAAAATCCGCTTTCCATACATGTCGCATAAGTAGGTCATGAGCCGCTTCGCATTATCTTCCGCATTCGGATTAATTAGCGTCGGCTCTACTTGAAATGTGGCTTGATCGTTCGTGTTTATCATTAGCGGCTTCTCCTATTCATGACTTTTTCATTTATCAACCGATAATACCGGAACGCTCAACGCTCTCTACGAAATAGCGCTGTACGATCAAGTACAAGATAATGAGCGGAATAATAGCAAGCAAAATTCCCGTATCGATAATGAGCGCGACATGGTTCGGGTCGGCCTTCACATTCGTTCCGCTTCCTACACCCGTCAATACTGGAATAAGCGCGTTCGCCTGAGCCGGCAGCGAAGCGATCTTGATCGGCATAAGCGAAGTCTCGCTCATGAACAGCGACGTATAGATCGTATCGTTGTATTGCCATACGAAGCAGAACAAGATGACGGTAATGATTGGCGGTATAGCGTTAGGCAGCATAATGCGCAAAAACGTCTTAACGCCGCCAGCGCCGTCGATAAGCGCCGCCTCTTCGATTTCCTTCGGCATCCCTTTGAAAAACTGGCGGAAAATGTAGATGAACAACCCGGCCTTCAGCCCCATTGCCGTAGCCGACGTAATTATCGACGGCCAATACGTGTTCAACAGATTAACGCCTTCCTTGCCGGTGAATAAGGAGACCAGTCCAAGCACATCGAAGCTTCTAAAGTGCAGGTACATCGGGACGAGCAGCGTGCTGGTCGGCACAAGAATCGTTAAAATAACGAGCGCGAACAAAATATTGCTGCCCGGGAAGTTGAACCGGGCGAATCCGTAGCCGGCGAGCGCGCAAGACGCGGCTGTCAGCAGCGTCGTAATGACGACGAACAGCATCGTGTTGCTAAGCAGCGGGAAGTAATCCAATATTTCCATCGCCAGCTTCAGGTTGTCGAGCGTAAAGTGGACAGGGACCATATAGATCGTCGGATTGTAAATATCGACTTTGTCCTTGAATGCGGTCGAGAACTTCATCAGCAACGGATAAATGATAATGAACGAKATGCCGATGACGAGCAGATAACGGAAGATCGAGAAAAGAATATCAACCGTTTTGTTTCTCGCCTTTTGGAGCTTGTATTTGTTCGCTTCACTGCGGACCGCCTCAGAAGCTTGAGCTTCCATCTTGTTTCCTCCTTCGCTATGGCTGGCGCTTAGTTGTAATGGATTCTCTTAGCCAGCACCCATCCGATAATGACGAGTATCAAGCTGACGATAAGCGTATAAATCCATGACATGGCTGAGCTAAGCCCGAAATTTTGCGTTTTGAATGCGGTCGTGAAGATGATGTCGGTTACCGCGCTTCCCGCGAACGAATCGATAACCGTATAGATGATGTTCGTCAAGATGAGCGGGCTAACCATCGGAAACGTAATTTTCCAGAACGATTCGTAAGCCGTTGCGCCTTCCATCTTAGCTACTTCATACATCGAGCCGGGCACGGATTGCAGTGCCGCCAGGAAAATCAGAATTTGAACGCCGGAGCTCGTAATAATCTCGTAAATGCGCATAATGGCGCTGACGATATAGTCGACGAATGAGATCGGAAGGCCGATATCGCTTAAGATCATAACCATCGACATGATGTTGTATTGCGATGTCGAGCCGCCCATTTCATTCACGACGCTGGCATCGCCGACAAGGTTGATAAGACCTGCCGACTCGGCCGAAGCAATCGCGTTCGATGCCAGAATGACCGGAAGGAAKAAGATCGCCCGCGCGAGCGTTCTTCCCCGGAACTTCTGGTTCAGCAGCGTTGCGGAGAATAAGCTGAAAAACAAGATCATAGGCACGTTAAGCAGCATCTCCGATACCGACTGGGTCAATATCCGGTTGAACGTCGCATCGACGAACAAAGCGTTATTGAAGTTGCTCCAGCCGGCTCCCTCCAGCTCGAAGCCGTTAATTCCGACAGTCAGCTTGCTGAAGCTGAATTGCAGCGATTGGAAGAGCGGCGCCGCGAACAGCAGAATGAAACCGATCAACCAAGGCAAGATGAAGGCGATTCCGAGCAATGAGCGTTTGTGGGCTAATGTAAGCTTCGTTCCATTCATGGCTGTTCACCGCCTATCGAATAATGTTGTGGTTCAACCGTAACGCCGCCAACGTTCACCGCTTGATCCGTATAATTGACGATGATCGAGCTGCCATTGCTGTACTTCACTTCGACAACACCTTCTTGATGGCGGATATGCTCCACCATCTTCTCGTTTCGGAGAGGCGCAAGCGCGGCATTCGTTTCTTTGTACATAGCTAACGCTTCATCATACCAATCCTTGTAATAAGTAGAGAAGCTTGTGTCAAAATGCGTGAACTTCAGCTTCGAGGACGGTTCATACGTCCATGAGAAGTAAGGAGCCGCGCCTAGCTCGATCGCCTTCAGCAATTGCTGCTTCGTATCTTGCTCATCGCTAAGATTGATCGCTTTGCCTGCATAATCGATGAATCCGTGCACGACCATTTCGTAGAACGGCACCTCTGCATCCGTAATTAGGAAGCCGCTGGAAGCAGTTGGTACATCAATCAAATGATCAGCATACGGGAGTGCGTACGAATTGCCGCCGGCGAGCATCGTCTCGCCGATGCTCTCGTCCAGCTTGCCGAGCTGCTCCTTGACGATTTCCTTCGCTGTCTCGCGCTGTACGACCCGGCTAACCCGATAATCAGACGTCAGCATCCCGCCAAGATCACGCAAGGATAGACCCTCCATGCCAAGCTTATCGTATTGATTGATGAACTTATCGACATAATACGGCAGCTTTGCCGGCGACAACAAATAATAAGTGCCTAGTGTCATATCCATTCGGTTTAAAGCCCGGTTGTAAGGATACAGCTCCGCTTCCTCGCGAGTGACGAACCTCGACGCATCGGATGAAGGAGAGAAGGCGCTGTCGTCATGGTACATTTGTTGGAATGCCACATCCGGGAAAAGCATGCCTCCCGCTTCCTCGAGCTGCTTCGCCAGAGCGCTCAGCTCTTTCTTGCTGCCAAGCACGCCGTCCGTCTTAAGCTTAACCGGCGTCTTATGGTTGACGCCTTTGCCGAACCAACCGGCATAACGCATCATCAGCCGGTCAACGCCGTCCTGCTTCAGCTCCGATGCAATCTGCGATGCCTCCTTGAAGCTAGTCATCGAGATGACGGCGTCATAAGGCACGCCAAGCATCGATTTTCTTTTGTCAACGGAACCCGTGATCGTCAGATAGAACGGCAATTGCTTGTCGCCGCTAAGCGGCTGAAGCGATTGTTCCTTCACAAGCTTCTCTCTATATAGCTCGGCCATACCGGAATAGCTTGCTTGCTCGCTTGGGAGAAAGCTGTATCGAATCTGAATATCGCCGGTATAGATTTGCTCGCCGAGCAATTGAATTTCTTGAATGTTAGCTCCCGTATACAGCTCCAGCTCATCTTCTCCGCGAAGAGCAAATGTCGTATAAGCGTAGTTGTATGAATTTTTGCGACCGCTAATATCGGCCGCGATGCTTGCGATCGCGTCGCCTTTCTCAATAACCGCGAACCAAGCCGCTTCGCCCGCCTTCATACCGAATACCGGCAATCTAGCGCTCTCCGTCACTTGTCCGCGCCGCCAGCTGTTGTCATTCGGGTCGAAGCCGTACACCTTCTGTACGTACTGCTCTTCCTTCACTTTGCCGTTGTTCAGATTAATAAGACTGCCTGAACCGTCAGGCACGAAGATGTAGCCGTCCGTGCCCATGTCTGCCGCTCMGAAGAAGTTAAGCAGTTCGATCGTGCCGATCTTAAAGGGACCGCTTTCCTTGATCTGGCTGACAGGTACGGATACGAGCAGCTCGCCGCCGTCCAGACGATATTCCAGCGGGATCGTGAAGGTCGGCTTGTCGCTTGCGCCGCCGCCCGAGACGCCGTTCTCCGCGTTGTCGAAGGCAAGATCCTCTTCGGTATAACCCGCCGCCTGGAAAGCCGCGATCATCTTGTTAAGGACGAGCTGCTTCGATACTTGCTCGTCGAGACGTTCCAATATATCGTCGCTGCCTTCCTTCGGATAATATCGCGTCGAGACGTATCTCGCTTGCGATGCATCGAGCTTCGAGATCAGCTTTTCTTCCATTCGCGCCTTGCTAATATACTTCGGCAGTGCATCGACGCCAAGCGACATATCACCAAGCGTATAAGTAATGCGCACGCCGCTGGCGATGCTTTCCACTGTAAACTGCTTCGAGCTGATGCTCTTCGCGAAGTTCGTGAACGTATTCAGCGTCCCTACCGAATCGCGATAGCTGACGGACACCTGCGACGACATAACTTCCTTCTCGTATGGCGATGCGATCGTATCTTCAGCGCGCTTCTCCGGATTGCTGTACCATATCCGGTTCTCGCGTTTATCCTTAACGGCGACTTCCGTCGTCTCCGGATTGAAATACAGCGACACCTCTTCATTATCCGCTACGAGCTTCATCCCCGGTACGCCTTGCGACGAATCCGGCAGAGCCTTCAATTCGCTTCCGGCCGCAAGCTCCGCAGTCGTCTCCGTGTAAGAGGCTGTGTCCACAGCCTTCACGCCGCGGTCAATAACGAGTATAAGCACGGCGGCAATGACGATAATTGCTGCGACACAAGAAAGCGCCGCAACGAGAATCTTTCTGTTTTTCACTTGATGCGGCCTCCTTTACGTACGGAAAATAAGTTCCCGATAAATGTTGACGATGAATTCATAGATTTGCTGCATCATACTCATGACAAGCGTGCCAAGAAACACGATAATGCCCATAACGATCACCGTAAGGATCATCGTTACAATCGTCTTCATCGCTGAATATTGGTGTACGGTCATCGTGCCGACGAACAGCAAGCCGATGAACCATATCGTCGAGATTGAATTAAACAAATAGTAGAATGCCGTTTCTTCCTGCACCATGAAGCGGCTGGCAACCGTAAACGGTACATAGATGAGCACGAGCGGCAGAAGCGCATAACCCGTGGCCATAACAATTTCCTTGAACTTTCCTTCGCCGTCCATAAGCGTCGTAATCGCCCAGTTCGATACGCACCATAAGAAAAACGGGAATACGATTGTTATAAGCTGCGTCAAGCTGTTCAGATACCGCGGATCGTTATAGTTGACGAGGAATCCCGCGAACTGATTTTGCAGAATAACCGACAGGACGACCAAAGCCAGAATGAACAAAGCGACGCGCACCTTGCCTTTGCCGTCATATTTCATATCCCAGAAACCGTCGAACGGATGTACGATCAAATGCAGCGGAAATTTAATGAAATCTTGCTTCATAGCGCTTTGCCCTCCCCTGTCGATTGATTCAACTTCAGCTTAACCTTGCGATAGCGGCTGATGACGCGGTAAAGCTTGAACGCTAGCCATACTGCCGCAAGCGCGACGATGACCGACAATAACGTTCCGAAATGTTCCTTCATATATTCTCGGCGATAACGCTTGTAGGCGACCGAATAACTATCACGATCCATGCCGAGCTTGAAATATTTGATTGCTTCTTTGTTCCGCTTCTCCATGAGCAGCGACTTGCCGATGCCGATATAAGCAATATCGTAGTTGGAATTCAGACGCAGCACCTCTTCCCACACCGGTACAGCCAGCTTGTCATCGCCGTTATGGTGAAGCGCGACCGCCTCATTAATCTTCAATCCGAACTTCGTCGGTTTAAAGACGATGATATTGCTTTTGCCCCTGTCGAGTACAAGCCGATCGTCGCCGATGCTCTCGATCGCTACCGGCGTCTTGAACGTGCCTGCCTGGTTGCTCTTGCCGCCGTAGACATAGAGCAGATCGCCTTCGTCGTTGTACGTGAATATTCGACCCTGATTGGAGTCGAGTACGCTGTACATGCCGCCCTCTTGCACCTTCACGTCGATCAGCTTCGAAGGTCCAACCGACAGACGGTACCGAATGTCGCCCTTTACATCGAAGTAGCCGTAACGTTTCAGCACGTCCTCGCCCGAAGGATTAAGCCGCTTTACAGGCTCCTGGGATCCAGGGTCGATATTAGTGGCATATACGAACCCTTTGGCATCGATGTCAATATTGGAAAATTCGGTCGGGATGAATAACATCATCTGCGCCTTCTGAGCTTTCGTGGAGAACAGTCTCCAGAAAAACTCCGTGTAATCGCGCTGCACTTTATTCGTGCCTACGAAGCCGATGAACTCGCCGTCCGGATCGAATTGCATAATCCCCTCGAACATCCCTTGAGCGATGACGAATATACGCTTCGCTTTGTCAACCGTTACCTTGATCGGCGCGAACTTGAAGTCGCTCGCCAATATATCGGACTTCGGCTGCTCGAGTAAGCGAATAAAGCTGCCGTCCGTATCTAGGACGACGACCCGCCCATTGTCCGTATCGGCAATGTACATCATGCCGTCACCGTCGACGTACATGCCGGACGGATTCTTGAAGCCGTCCTCCTTGCCGTCTTTCACGAAGCTCGTTATGATGTCTTGCACGCGCCACTCCTCGTCGATGCGTACAATTCGGTTGTTGCCGCTGTCGACCACATAGATGAGACCTTTATCGTCTACGACCATATCGGCCGGCTCGATGAAGTCGCCTACGCCGAGATCCTTGCCGGAGACGACGCGACCCGGCACGTAAGACGCAGGTGCGGGAACGGATTCTTCCCAGTAATTGTAGTTGTAGCTCTCATAAGGCGTAGATGAAGCGTACGCCGGCGCCGGCGCTGCATTAATGAACAGTAGGGAAGCCGCCGCGACTACGAGAAACCATTTTTTCGCTGTCAAGTGCTGTCCCTCCTTAATCCTTCATTCCTGAAGTAGCCATAGTCTCGATAATGCGGCTCTGCGAGAATACGAACAGCGTAATCGGCACGCTCATCAGAATGAGCGCCACTGCCGCCGCCGCGCCGGCACGGGCGATACCGCCCTGCACGATCTGATTCGCCGCGAAGTGCAGCGATTTGAGCTGCTCGCTGTAGATGAAGCCGTTGCCGTCGCTGCCCCACAAAATCTGGAACAGCAAAATAATGAGCGTTAACCAAGCGGGCTTCACGTTCGGCATAACGATGGTCCAGAAGATGCGATATTCGCTCGCGCCGTCGATCTTGGCCGCTTCCAGCAGCACATCCGGAATTTGCTCCATGAATTGCTTCATTAGATATAAGCCAAGCGAATACGCGAACGCCGGTATAATTACCGCCCAGTACGTATCGATAAGACCGATCCACGACATAATCATATAAGTCGGAATGGCCGTTACGGCCGGCGTGAACATCAGCGACAGGACGACAATCGTGAACATGAAGCCTTTGCCCGGGAACCGATGCTTGGCAAGCGGGTAAGCCGCTGCCGACGCCAGCAGCACATGGCCGATAATGCCCATGCCCGTAATAAATACGGTGTTAAAAATATATCTGGAGAAAGGTACCCAGGAATTGCCGAGCAGGTTGATTAAGTCCACGAAGTTGTTCATCGTCGGATTGCGGACGAACAACGTCGGCGGGAACATAAAGATTTCATCCAGCGGCTTGAATGCGTTGTTGATCGCATAGATAAGCGGCAAAATCATGAATGCGCCGAATAAGGTCAACAATGCAAATAGCGAGAAGCTGCCCCAGAACGAGCGGTTGACCCGCTTCTTGCGAAGTCGAAACGAGAACGTCATCAGCTCATTCACCTACCTTACGAAGAAGTTTTTGTACAAGGATGTTCGTTCCGACCATAATCATGAACAGCACCGTCGCGATGGAAGAAGCGTAGCCCATCTCGAACCTTGTCGTCCCGTAATCGATCAGATGCGTAACGATCGTCTCTGCCGCATAGTTGACGCTCGGGAATCCCGCGAGCGCGATGGATACGTCGGCAACGGCGAACGCCGAGGTCAACTGAATAACCGCGCCGAACATGAGCTGAGGACGCATCGAAGGCAGCGTTATATACCATAGCTCCTGCCAACGGTTCTTAATTCCGTCAACCGCACCGGCCTCATACAGCGTGCCGTCAACCGTCTGCAAGCCGGCGATGAAGGCCAGGAAGCCTGTACCTAGACTGAGCCACAGCTGTACAAGAATAATGATCGGCAATACGTAAGCTTCGGTCTTCAGCCATTGCAGCGGCTCGAGTATAATGCCGAGCTTGATAAGCAAGCCGTTCGCGATTCCGTAACGGTCGCCGGAGAAGATCATCAGCCAAATGAAGAACACGTTGCCGGAGATCGACGGCGCGTAGAATACGAGCGTCATTACGGCTCTCAGCTTCGGCGACAGCTCATTGATAATCCAGGCAAACACGAAGCAGGCGATATAACTGATCGGTCCGGTAATAACGGCGAACAGAATCGTATTTTTGATCGCGATCAAGAAGACGTCATCTTCTAGAAACAGCCGCGTATAGTTCTGCCAGCCGATAAATTTCGGAAATTCCAACATATTAAAGTACGTAAAGCTCAGTACAATCGATATTAACACCGGCAATACCGTAAATACGGTGAACAACAGCATGTACGGAGCCAGCAAAATGTACGAATGCTTAGCCGCTTTCGCTTCCCGCAACTTCAGGCTCAACCAGTTTTGCACGCTTAACCCCCCCATTATTGCGGTAATCCGAACTCTTTTCGTTTCGTTCGAATCTCATCTTGCATGTATTGGACGTAATCCATAATCGACTCGCGCGCTTCAACGGCGCCAACGACCGACTTGTAGAATGCGTTGAACAAATGACGGCCTGTGAAGTAACCGCCAGGCACCTCCGGCACGCCTTTCACGGCATCGAACTGCTCTTTCAAGTTCTCATAGTCGGCAACCGGCCATGGCAGGCTGTCGAGCGCCTTAATATTAGCAGTCGGATAGCGCGCCGCAGCGCCCATAAGACCTTCCATCTCGCGGCCGAAAGTCGTCTGTGTCGCTTCGTCCGTCCACCATTTCATGAATTCCCACGCCGCTTCCTTGTCTTMCGCCGCATTCATCATTACGACGCCGCTGCCTCCGCTTGGCACGGTACGATCGAGCGTGCCGTCCTCTTTAACCGTTCCCGGAACAGGAGCGAAGCCCCACATGCCGCGGATTTCCGGAGCAAATACGGAGAGCTGGTTATACGTCGTATAGTCGGCAATGCCGATCGGCATCTGACCGGTACGGAACCGGTTGGCAAAGTCGTATTCTCGTTCCAGCTTATAGTCGGTATAGAACTCGGTCCATTGCTTGAATGTCTCGATGCCGACTCGCGAATCCAGATCCGACTCTTTGCCATCGTTGCGATAGAACTGGCCGCCATTCTGATAGAGCAGTGTCGCGTACATCGAGTTCGGCGGGATGTTCTGTCCTTGAACGGCTGCTTGGGCAACGACCGGCAAGCCGAATTGCATATGGTTTTTGCTAAGTACAGCTAGAAGATTGGATACGTCATCCCATGTCTCCGGAACTTCAAGCTCCAGCTCCTCAAGCACGTCCTTGCGGTAGAAGAGCATGTTGAACGTCTGTGTCTCCGGCAGCGCATACACACCGCTTTGGTAGCTGTACGGTACGAGTGCGCTTGAGCGGAACCGTTCCTTCACTTCATTAAAGTCGGCGAATTGCGACAGGTCGACCGACGCATTCCTCATCGCGTAGTTGACCGGAATATCGTTCTCGATCTGCATCGCTACGTCAGGACCTTGACCGGCCAATGTCGCCGGGAGCAGCGTACCCATATTGACGAGCTTCAGATTCACGTTAATGCCGGTTGCCGAAGTGAACGTCTCGTCGATCATCGCTTTGATCGTATTCGCTTGGTCGCGGCCGCTTCCGATCCATACCGTTACGGAACGTTGATCCGCCTTGTCCGTTACGTTGCCGATCTGATTGTAATCGGTGAAGAAGGAATACATGAAGGTCGATGCTTCATGCTTCATCTTCGAGAAGAAGCTCATGCCCTTCTTCGGAAACTTTTTGTCCGGCGAAGCAATATAGATCGCATCGAATTCGAGCGGCTGTTGTCTAGCCTGCTGCACCCAAGTGCCGAGACCGCCTGTATTCGTCTTATAAGCGGACAGTCGCTTCGATACGCTCTCAGGCTTGTCGATCATCTCGTCGAGCTGCAGCGCCATCGTTTTAAGCAACGCCTCCTGATCGCTCGATTGACCGGACAGCGTTACTAATTGCTTCGATATACGCTTCAGTCGGTCGCTTTCAGCACTGAACACTTCTAACAGATCAGGAATTTTCTTATCGAGCTGATAGTCGCGGAATTCATCCGGCTTCGTGCCCGTGATCATCAATATTTTGCGATACATGTCGTTCAGGCTATAAAGACTTTCTTCCACCTCGCGGATAAGCGGGGCGAATTCGCCCAAGCTGACTTCCATCCGAATCGTATGCTTGCCCTTCTCCAGGCTGTACAGGTAAGGCTCGTCGCCGCCCATAACATCCATTCGATAGCCGCCTTTATAACGGAAGGCTACTTTCTCCATCTCTTTGAAAGGCACCTCGCCGTCAATGGTCAACCTGCGTGTGGAGTAAATACCTCTGACGAAGTTTTGCTGCGACTTAAAGGCAATCTTATACAGGCCCGTCTCCGGCACCTCGACTTCCCATTCCATCCATTGACCGGGTAGACGCCAGTTGAAGCCGCCGATTGTGTTGATTTTTATTTTTGAAGCACTGTATGGATACACCGCAGCACTTGAACGTTCGCTCAAAGGATACAAGGTAGGCGAAGATTTGGCAGTCGACGCTTCCCCTTCAATTGTTATCAGCTTGCCAGTAGTCGGTTTAACACCTTCTGTGTCATACTGCTTAACCCTATCTTCATAAGATAAAGGCGTCCGCTGCTGCAAAATTTTCAACTGCTTTATGACCATCGGCTCGCGAGTCGATTCCAGGGCAATCGTATGCGTTCCTTGCGATAAGTAAAATAAAAAGGGCTCGTTCTCATAGCCGTCGGAATCTTGGAACAGCTTCTCGCTCCATCTTGGCTTCTCGATCTGCTTCGGACGCAGCTCATTGCCTTGATTATCCCTTACTACTTCTTCCTTCTGATTGCTCCAGATGCGGTCGAACTGCAGGAATGCCGCTTCGCGGAATGGGCGCTCGCCGTCGATCGTTAGCGATCTTTCAATCGCCGAGCTCTTCCCTTCTACCGGATAATAGAGCAGCGACAGGTTGTACAGCCCTGCTTCGGCAACTTGGAACGTCCACTCTACGCTGCCTGATTCACCGGTCAGCAGCGAGGTTCCATCCATCCCCTCATATTGCTCCAGCTTCTGGAAGCCTTCCCCTTCGATGCGGCTATGATCAGCCGCTTCCAACACAATCTCTTGCTCAGGCCTAGCCTCTCCTTCGAATTCGGACAAATATTGCGCATATCTTTGTTCGTTGTAAGCCGACTGTTTGGCTGCGCTGCTGCCTTGCTGTTCATCTGATGATGCGGCGTCTGGGCTTGCATCCGCGTGCAAGGTTGTTCCGATCGGCAGCACGATGATTAATGCCATTACAGCGAGCACTATCTTTCCAGCTAAATGAGTAAGCCGCATATTGCTTATCACCAGAGGTCCTCCTTAGGCTTTATTCATGAAGTTGGGGGAGGTCGCACCCGACATCCCCCAACCGTTATGCCCTATTAATTGCTTCTATTATTGACCGAGCTTCCCGATGGAGGCTTCCGCGAGAGGCTTAACCTTCTCGGCAGTCGCCGTAACCGATTGATTGCCCACGATAATGTCCTCTACGAACAAGCCAGTAGGGAATTCAGGGAACGAATCGTCAAGCAGTACTCTGCCAGTTCCGTTAATATGATCGCGCGTGATCAAGATGTCATCCTCATGCGTATAGATGCCTTCAAGCCATTCTTGGCTTGGGAAATCTTCCGTTTGCGGGATGTCGAACGTWTCTTCCCAAGCTTGGTATACCAATTGCGCATCTTTGACGCCTTTTGGAATAAATTTGCCTGATGCAGCATTGTCGGCAAAGGTAATGGATGGATCGCCTTGCGGTCCTGTTGGCATTGGAACAACGCCAAGGTCAAACGTCAAGCCGCCAAGGTTCCAAGCAGCCGTGATGAACATAGCAACGTCGCCGTCTTTGAACGTGTTGTATTCATCCCATGCCGTTTTGTTGCTGCCCTTGATTCGAACAACTTTGTCTACGTTATACATGCGGTTAACGAACTCAGCCGCTTCGATCGTTTTTGGATCCGTGAACCCTTGCGTCTTAGCGCTTTCGTCAACGACGAATCCGCCGTTCGCGTAAGTGAAGTTGCGGAACACGTCCAGCGCCCAACCGGAGAACCCGTAAGTGTCGATTTTACCGTCATTGTCATTGTCTTTTGTCGCTTGCTTCGCAACTTCCAGGAATTTATCCCAGTTCCATTGACCACTTTCATACAGCTCTTTCGGATCAGGAAGGCCAAGCTTTTGGAACAGGTCGCGGTTGTAGTGCAAGCCTACGCCGCCCGTGTTCGGATTGTCGAAGCCGTACTCTTCGCCAGCGATCGGCGCTGTTTTCCAGAGCAGGTTCGCTTCATTGTTAATATTGTTAGCTGCCGTCGTGAACTCGCTTACTTTAAGCAACTGACCTTTCAGAATGGCAGGCAGTGCAGATTTGTACTCCATTTGGACGATGTCGGCGAACGGTTCGCCGCCCAGCACGGATGCTGTGAATTTAGGCATATATTCTTCAAAAGGTACGTTTACGAATTCGAATTTGACATTGTATTTTTTCTCGACTTCCGCGATTTTGTCGAGACGAGCTTTCTCCGAAGCCGTGTTGCCCGCTGGCTTCAAGTCCCACCAAGCCGCTGCCTTAATGACGCGTCCGCCCATATCAATCGGTTCAGCTGTCGGAGCTTCCGTAGCTTCCACCGCCGGAGCGTTCGTCGCATCGTTTGCCGGAGGCGTTGTCGCCTCGTTATTGCCGTTATTTCCTCCGCCGCAAGCCGTTAATAGAAGCATTAGACCCAACACCAAAATTGTAAACCCTTTCATCTTTCTCATAGCAGAACCTCCCAATTTTATTGTTCATCAGTTGGTACTCACCAGCATTCGAACAAGCGAAATCCCTAGAAATAAAGCGCTTGCAAGGCTGATCTAAAAAATAAAAACGCGAATATGGTTATTTGTTGTTAGGGCATCAACCTTTCTTTTGTTATGTAAAACGTTTTATATCACATAACAAACTCTAGCATCGTTTTCCAAATCGGTCAATTGTTTTTTATGTTATTCTATTGGTTCTACATGAAAAAGCGCCTAATATACTTATTCTTATAGCATTTACCCCCTTGTGCGTTATGCCAAATGATGCTATCTTTAATAACATAACAAAAATAACAAAACAAAAGTTATTATGTTTGTTTTTTGTTAATGATGCTAACATTTTTTTATTTACTAGCTCCATTAACCAAACATAGGAACAAAGTCACACGATGTATGAAAAGAATGGTTTTACTCGCTCGTCCAATCAGTTAATATTAAGGTTAATATGCCAAAAGCTACCCACTAAACTAACCAAAGTAGGATGATATCGTGAAAGGTAAAGTAACTATTCAAGCTATAGCTGACTATACAGGGTTATCCAAATTCGCCGTTTCCCGCGGATTATCCGGCAAATCCGGAGTCAGTCCCCAGACTCGCGAAAGTATATTGAAAGCTGCCGCGCATCTCGGTTATTTCAAGGAATCTCCGAATGCGCCTGTATCGAACGAACTAACCGATCTAAATACGCGTGAATGGTCGGGTACCGTACTCGTGCTGTTCCCGAACGTTCGCTATCAGAATACGGAATCGCTTTATTGGGGTCCTATTATAAACGGAATCTCTACTCATCTTGATCAGAAGGGGATTAATATCCTTACGCTGACTGAGCCAAAGGACGATTCCGTGTTTTCGCTGCTCAATCCAGAAGCGATCATGGGTATCCTTACGGTTGGCTGTATTTCGACGTCGATCCTGCTTGAGATCAAGCGCCTTGGTATACCTGTCATGATGGTTGACCATAATGATCCCGCTTTCAAGAGCGATGCCATCTTTACGGATAATCTGTCCAACATGCGGATAATTACGACAGCGGCGATACGCAAAGGCTATCGGAACTTTCAGTTCGTCGGCAACATCAAGGATGCTCCTAGCTTCTACGAACGGTATCTGGGCTTTCGCGCAGCACTTGAGGATCATGACATAGAGCTCAAGCAAATTCCATCGCTTATTGGTCCAGAGAATGAACATGAAAAATTCCATGAAACGTTCCCGATCGCAATAAGGCAACATGGACTGCCGGAAGCATTCATTTGTATAAACGACATTGTTGTAGACCATATCTTGTACCAGTTCAAACAGATGAATATCACGGTTCCCGACAGCTTAATCCTTACCGGCTATGACAACACGCATCCCAATCATCCGATTTGGGCGACCGTTAATATCGATATGGAACAGTTGGGCAAGCGAGCAGTTGATCAATTGCTATGGCGAATCCTGAATCCGGAGGCCGTCTATGAGAAAATATTGATTCAAGCCGACGTCATTATCAGAGATGAAGTTCTTGCGAGGTGATGCGATATCATTGAATTTCTTTCTCGAAATGTGAAGCATACCGATCTTCAATTGAATCAGTACGGTATCGAACAATGCTTGCCTGGACACTATTTCGGACCGGCAACACGCGATCATTATCTGCTGCATTACGTGCTTGAGGGTGAGGGAATATTCGAATCGGGAGGACATACATATCGGTTGCGAAGAGGACAAGGATTTCTGATCTGTCCGGATGAGATCAGCTATTATGAAGCGGATACATCTAATCCATGGCATTACTGTTGGCTCGGCTTTCACGGGGCTCAGGCGGAATCGTTTCTCATTCAGGCCAATTTGACATCGGCCTCGCCTATTTTCACCTACGACAAGGACGACTTGCTCTATCGCTATATGGAGCAGATCATCCAGTCTAAAAACCTGAATCGCTCGCGCGATCTGAGATTGACCGGACTTCTGTATATGCTGCTCTCACTGCTCGTTGAAAGTGGGACGGCTGAACAGGCAACCGATAAGAGGGAGAACCGCAAGAAGCAATACGTTAAGCAAGTGATCGACTTCATCGAGCACAATTACGCCAGCAAAATAAGCGTATCCCGCATTGCCTCGATGATCGGGCTTGATCGCAGTTATTTATGCTCGATATTCAAGGCGAACGTTCACTTCAGCATACAGGATTATTTGATCCTGTATCGCATTAATAAGGCTTGCGAGCTCATCGAGCATAGCGAGCTATCGATCGGCGACATATCCAGGTCCGTCGGATATGATGATCCGCTATTATTTTCGAAAATTTTCAAAAAAACGAAAGGCTTATCTCCGCGGCAATTCCGCAGCAGCCTAGTCAAGGATTTGGCTCCTTTTGTGGAGAAATAAGGGGTTGCCCTTCTCGATAAAGGGCTGATTTTTCGGAGAAATCGGCTGAAACTGTCTGAATTATAGGTTCATAAACGACTCAATGTCTTGGTCAGCCTTCGATTGATTGCAAGAATTGCAAGCGCATACACAGTTGACTGGTGTCGTGTGGCCGCCCTTCGCGCGCGGAAGCTTATGATCGATCGTATCGCCATATTCACCGCAGAAATAACAGGTATGTTGGTCTCTAGCAAGTATATATTGACGGAAAGACTTGTTGCTATAGAGCCGGCGAATCGTATGGCGGTTGACAACAACGGCCATCCCTTCCTTCACAAGCAAACTCGCCAGCGCCAGCTCGATCTCCTGATGCCATCTCCGGCCTTTATCCGTCAACCCTCGCATCCATATGAACCCTTTGCGCGTTGGTCTAAGAACAATCTCGCCTTTGGCAGAAACTTCAGGTGTTACTGGTGCTGGTGCTGGCGCTGGTGCTGTTGTTACAGGCAATGCTTGCTCTAACGTTGTCCGAGCTTTGCCCGTCGAGGCGCGGGCAGCCGTCTCTGAAGGTTCGGCAGCAGATGCCCGAAGCTTGCGGCAATCTTTGCATGCGCCGCGTCTAGATCCGGGACCGGAGCGCCTGCCCGTCCTTCGCAGAAACTCCGCAAGCGGCTTGCTCTGCCCGCAGTGCGAGCATTTTTTTTGCGTGCTTGGACGAACCGTCTCCTGCACCTGTTCAAGCTCATCCATATTTATAACTCCAGACAGCGCGCCTAAGCATCCCACGCTTTATATTTTGTCTTCCTCTTGGTCATCCCACTTCTTGGAGTACGCCTTGTTAGTTACCCAGAACGTCATCCAGCATAATAAAACAACGATAATAGCTGCGGCTATCCACACGCCAACCGGTACACCCATTCTAACTCCTCCTTCGCAAGTAATCCAAGCTCCTATAGATTATACTATACCATGCACTTATATTAGGCGATAATGCTGAGTTTTTTGTGACGTTATTTGGAGTTGTCGGTTATCGTATAACTATCGTAAAAAGCTTATTAACTGTTAACCAATTAGATACGATCTAGATCTCAATTTATATGATTTTTCAGATAAGATCTGATAAAACCGATGTAACTAGTCAAAACTTATCGTTTTATCATACAAAAGTGGCTAATTCATCCACGAAGTTTAATCCATCCATCCCCCTGACATGAAAAAAGGGCCTCCAAGTTCCACTTTGTAGAGGAATTTAGAGGCCCTTCGAGAATTAATTAGGACGTCCCATGTCGCGCGAATACATTTGGAACAACCAATTCATATATGAACGCATCTTTTAATTGTTAAACCTCAAGCGGTAGCTGCTGCCAGCCGCTGCTTCCCAGCTCCCAACGCCGTTTTCCGATATACGATAAGCAACTGATGATTCGCCCTCTTCCTCTACGCCTGTTAGTCCAGCAGCCCGGACAATGCAGCTTCCTCCTGCTTGCGAGCGAATCGTTGCATCCGTTAACCGGCCGTCTGCCCAACGAAGGTCGACCGAATAACCGCCACTGGCACGAATACCTGCTAACTCTCCATTGTTGGCCCATGCCTTTGGCAGCGCAGGAAGCAGATGAATCTCGCCTTCATGGCTTTGCACAAGCATTTCGGCGATGCCTGCCGAACCGCCGAAGTTGCCGTCGATTTGGAACGGAGGATGATTGTCGAACAAATTCGGCAGCGTCGAATGGCTGAGAAGCGCATGCACATTGTCATAAGCTTTTTCGCCTTCCTCAAGTCTAGCCCAGAAGTTGATGATCCATGCTCTGCTCCAGCCGGTATGACCGCCTCCGCTCGCCAATCGGCGCTCCAGCGTTACCTTGGCCGCTTCCGCCCATTCCGGCGTTCCGCGTACGGTGAATCGCTTGCCAGGATGAAGGGCGAACAAATGCGAAATATGCCGATGTCCCGGCTCGGCCTCCTCGTAATCTTCCAGCCATTCCTGGATTTGTCCATGCTTGCCGATCTTAGGCTGCGGCAAGCGCTCCACGATTCCGTGCCATTGCGCCCTCTCCGTCTCGTCTACCGCAAGCGTTCGCGACGCTTCGATACAGGCACCAAACAGCTCATATAAAATTTGGCTGTCCATCGACGAGCCAACGCATAGAACACCTGATTGTCCACTCGGCAAAATATACGTATTTTCCGGCGATACCGACGGCGACGCAACGAGCAAKCCGTTGTCTGTCTCGATCAAAAATTCAACGAAGAACTGAGCTGCTTCCTTCAGCGTCGGATAGGCCTTCTCCAAGAAGCTTCTGTCTAAGCTGTATTCATAATGCTCCCATAGATGCAAGCAAAGCCAAGCGGCGCCCATCTGCCAATAGGTCGCCGGCAAATAAAGATCCTGCGGCGCCGTATCGCCCCATATATCGGTATTGTGATGAGCAACGAAGCCGCCGCAATTATACATCACGCGAGCCGTATGACGGCCCGGTTCGCGCATCCGCTCGATCAGGTCGAACAACGGCTCATGGCATTCTGCCAAATTGCCCGATTCCGCTGGCCAATARTTCATTTGYGYATTGATRTTAATCGTATATTTGCTGTCCCAAGGCGGAAGCATCTTATCGTTCCATATCCCCTGCAGATTCGCCGGCAAAGAGCCGGGACGGCTGCTGGCACATAACAAATAACGTCCAAAATGATAATAAAGCGCCATAAGACCGCTATCCTCTTCGCCCTGCTGTACCCGCTTGAGCCGCTCATCCGTTGTTAATTGGGCGAATAGCTCTTCTCCGCCAAGCTTCAGTGTCACACGCTCGGTAAGACGGCTTATATCCTGCACATGTCTTGATCGAAGCTCCTCATAGGAGTATGTCCCTGCCATGTCAGCCGAATGCAGCACATACCATTCTGGATCTTCATGCCGAAACTCGGTTGCAGCGGTTAGCAATAACGTAACGCTGTCAGCATTGTCGACGATAAGATGCTCGCCTATAATCTTAACGCTGCCGCCTTCGGCGACAGCCTTCAGCGCCATGCGGAACTCCATGCCTCCAGCCCCGCCGCAGTTGCCCCGCATAAGCAGCGTATTCCCTGCATCATTGGCATTCACGAGTTCATCATAAAAACGGTTGCCGGGACCGCGAAGCAGCCTCGCGGTGAAGCTAATGCTTCCCGGCTGGTCAGCTGTTATACGCGTAACGATCGACTCGTCCGGAAAACTTGCGAAGCTTTCTCTTAAATACTTAATGCTTCCCATCTGATACGATACGGCGGCAATGCCGCTGAAGACATCCAGCTCGCGCGTATACTCCGATACATCGTTATTCTCGTACCGGAATTGCAAAGCAAGATCGCCTAGCGGCAAGTAGTGGCGCTGCGATTCGGGGACGCCGGACAGCGCCATTACACTTAGCTCCTCTGCTTCGCGAAGCTTGCCTTCACTAAGCAGACTGCGAATCTTAGGAAGGTTAGGCAGCGCACTTGGATTGTTCCGATCCCGCGGGCCTCCGTACCATACGCTGTCCTCATTAAGCGCGATTCGTTCGCGCTTCGGATCGCCGAACACCATGCCTCCTAACTTTCCGTTGCCGATCGGCAGCGCTTCTTCCCATGCGCCAGCTGGCTGCTTGTACCAGATACGTTTTTCAAGCTGATTCGTCATTTAATAACCTCCGATTGGAATGGTTCTATGAATTACGCTAATATTGCTTTACTATAGAATTTGTACGACCATTCATGCCGACTGCAGGTGAACTTATGTTATTTCTTGACGAACAACAGACTTTGTCCGATCTGCTGCAATCGATTCAGTTGCAAATCCATGCTGCCGATTACACGCAAGTATCCATTGAGTGGGGCGAAGATGTCACTCATCCGCCTTACAATAAACTGTATTACATATGCGAAGGCGAAGGCTGGATACGGGTCGGCGATACCGAATATACCCCGAAGGCTGGTCAGCTGTTCATCGCGCCAGCACATGCTCCAATATCCTTCGGCACCGTTAACGGCCGCCGTCCCTTCTTGAAATATTGGTGCCATTTCTCGATTACGGCCGGACCGTTCGATCTGTTTCAATGGATCGGCATGCCGCTATGTATCGATGCGCAAGATTCGAACCGCATAACGACGCTTTTCCAAGCTATGGTGGATGCCAAATGGCAGCATGCGATAGCCGCTCGCCTGCGGGAGAAAGCGATGCTGCTAGAGCTTGTCGCGCTTTACCTCGATGACGTGAAGGTACGTGTATTGCAGCATCGTTCGGATGAAATAAGCCGTCTTGCCGTGATTCAGCAATATGTCGCCTCACATCTGAACACAAGCATCACCGTTGAGCAAATGGCCGAGGCTGTCCATCTGCACCCTAACTACTTTATCGCCTATTTCAAGAAGCACCTCGGCGTACCGCCAATGAAATACGTAGGCCTTAAGCGCGTCGAGCGCGCCAAGCTTCTGCTGACCACAACACCGCTGAGCATCAAGGAAATAGCCGATCAGATAGGCTTCCAGGATACAAGCCATTTTACGAAGTTTTTCCGCAAAGAAACGAGCCTTTCGCCTACCGAGTACCGCGCTGCGCCTCATCACAAGCCATAATGGATTCCATTGTTCACTACTATTATAAAAACGATTACATCCCATAACATTGGATGAAACTAAGGTATTCGTGCAAATAACTAACGTCCGACTCCGCACATTGCAAAGAGACAGCGCTTAAAGGCGAAGAACTCACCTTTAAGCGCTGCCTCTCTACTTACCTATAATTTACCCTTTAATAGCACCCGAAGCGATACCCTTCACGAAGTACTTCTGCAGCGACAGGAATACGATCAGAATCGGGATGATCGACATCGTCGTTCCAGCGAAGATCATGTCCCAACGGGACGAAAACTCGCCCACATAGTAGAAGATCTCGACAATCATCGTTTTCGTTTGGCCCGAAGGCAAGACAAGCATCGGCATAAGGAAATCGTTCCATATCCCAAGGCCGTTCAGTACAACCAGTGTAGCCGTACACGGTCCGAGCAGCGGAAAGACGATGCGCCAGAATATACCGTACTTCGAGCAGCCGTCGATTTCAGCGGATTCCTCGATCTCCTTCGGAATGCCCTTCAGGAAGCTCGTATACAGTAAGCTGCCAAAGCCGACTGACCCGGAAATATAGATCATAACAGGTCCCGCCAGATTACCGTACAGCCCCAGCATTTTCAATTCCTTGAACAAAGGTATCATGTACGCTTGGAACGGAATCATCATGCCTGCAAGGAAGAAGACGAATACGGCACGCGTCCATCTCTTGTCATGGCGCTCAATGGCATAACCCGCCATCGGGATGAGCAATATCATGAACAAAATCGAGATAGCCGTTAGGATCAGGCTGTTCAAGATCGCCCGAGGATACTCCGTCTCCATCAGCAAATATTTGAAGCTGTCCAGATATAAGCCTTTCGGAAAAGCGATGGCGTCTTTCATAATTTCCGCATTGCTTTTGAACGCCGACATGATATTGAACAAAATCGGGAAGAAAAACACGAGAGCGAGCAGCAGCGTCCCTGCAAACAACAGGATGTCGTTAAGCTTTCTTCTCTTCTGCATCTTAGAGCTGCACCTCCCGCTTCCGCAAAAATTTCACCTGAATAACCGTAACGATCATGATGAGGACGAAAAGCACTTGCGCAAGCGCCGTACCGAAGCCTTGACGCAGCTCGCCGAAGCCTACTTTGTAAATGATATACGTCAATGTCTCGGTCTCGAATCCAGGGCCGCCGTCGGTCATGACCGCGATTTGGTCGAAAATTTTGAGCGCGCTGATCATGGAGAGCACAACACATACGGTCATAGCGCCCGCAAGCAGCGGGAACGTAATATGGCGGAACTGCTGCCATCTGTTCGCTCCGTCGATGCTTGCCGCTTCCGACAGATCCTGCGGAATGCTCTGCAATCCGGCCAAATAAATAATCATGTAGTAGCCTGCCGATTTCCAAACCGTCGACAGAATGATCGAAATAAGGGCATAATCGGKATCTCCGAGCCAATCCGCCTTAAGCTGGCCCAGTCCAACGACGTCCAGCAGTTGATTCAATACGCCGAAGTTGTAATTTAGGATAATCGTCCATACGAAACCCATAACGATGCCGCTTAGCAGCACCGGGAAGTAGAACACGCTGCGAAACAAATTGCGGAACCATCTCACTTGATCGACGAAAATCGCAAGCGCCATGGCGACGATATTTTCCAACAAAACCAATACTACCGCCATAAGCAGCGTATTTTTCAGCGCGTTATGAACCCGTTCGCTATTCCATATTTCCACGAAGTTGCTTAGTCCGATAAACCGGATATCGCTGCTAACGCCATCCCACGACGTTAAGCTTAAGTACATGCTGCTGATCGTCGGTACGATAACGAACAGCGTATACAATAAGAAAGACGGCAAGATGAACAAAACCGCATAGATCTGCCATTTTTTCTTTTTCTTTTTRTTTGCAAGCGGCATGGCCATGGTGCTCTCCTCCTCCGATTAAACGCCGGATTAACGGAGGCCCTTGCAGTATGCAAAGGCCCCGGCTCCATCCGACTTCATTCCATTACTGCTGGTTTGCCTTAACCTGCGTATCGTACTCCGCGTCCGCTTTGGACATGTACTCTTTTACGTCCGCATCCTTAAGCACTAGATCCTGCATCAGCTTGTAGAACCAGTTGCGGAATTGCGGAGGAATTTGGTTCTCGCCCCACCAGTTATTGATAGCCAGCGACTTTTTCACGTTAGGATCAGCCATCACTTTGAGCACGTCTTGCATTTGCGGCGTCGACTCGTACGTAATCTGTTCCTTCGTCGAAGGGATGCCGTTTGACGCTTTCAAAAATTGCGAGTACTGCTCCTTGCTGAAGAAAAACTTGATAAACGTTTTGATTGCTTCGGCTTTATCCGCATCTTTGGCCGCTTCGGCGGACAATGTCCAACCAGCAGGCGACGGCAGGCCGATGACGTTGATGGCGCCCGTTCTATCAGGCAGCGGATAATAGCCAAACTCGAAGTTCGGATCGGCTTCGGCGATCTGCGTGAACATCCACGGACCGGAGAACAGCTGCGCCGCTTTGCCCGATACGAGAATCGATGCCGTTTGGTTGTCGGCCGTGCTGAGCCAGCCTTTGTCGACGTATTTCGAGAACAGCTCTTTGTAATCCGTCATTGCTTGCACGGGACCTTCGTCCGTGAAGCTAACCGACTTCGCTGTGCGCTTGGAGTTCCAGTCCGCATCCTTGGAATAGACATCGTCAATCAGGAACTTGTTAAGCCAGAAGCCCATATGGAAAATATCTTTGCCGCCAACGACGATCGGCGTAATGCCTGTTGCTTTCAGCTTTTCTTGCGCGGCAAGAAATTCGTCGTATGTTTTCGGAAGCTCGGCAATGCCTGCATCCGCGTAAGCTTTTTTACTATAAATAATGCCTTGGGGCGCGTTCAGCGTCAGCGGCGCGTTGTATACTTTGCCGCCGACCATCGGTACTTCTCCGAACAAGTCAAGAAGCTCCGACGGCAGCTCGACGATCTTGCCGGCATTAGCGAACAGCTCCGTATCGCGCATTTCCACTAGATCGGGAAACTCGCCTACGRCATCCTTCGTTTTGAGCCAATCCAAGTAAGAGGATGACGTACCTTCGCTTATGTCGACGATCTTAATGTTAGGATTTGCTTCGGTGAACGCTTTGATCGCATCGCCGATCGCTTTTTTGCCTGCCGGATCGCCGGTTGCGTAACCGATCGAGAAGCTGACCTCTTTCGCCTCTTCCTTGCCCGGCGCGTTCGTTGCCGTCCCTTCATTCGTCCCGCCGGTGTTGTTCTTATTGCCGCCATTATTGTTTCCGCCGCATGCCGTCAATACGAGTGAAGTAGCAATGGCTACTGATGCAAGCTGAGTCAATGATTTTTTGTTCATATGTGTATAAGCCTCCCCTTTGATATGCATGTTCCGGGATTGGGTCGTCGATGTGCGCAGCATCGAGTGTATACGCTTTCCCTGTATACAGAGTAACATCGTTCGAAAACCGTTAGAATGAACTTTTTTAAGCCGCGTATGCGGTTAATTTAAGATCGTTGACACGTTCTGACGCTTCCCTTAAAACGAAAATGACCGGAAGCCCGGTCATTCGCTTTTTTTCCGTTCCTGGCGGTAATCGTTCGGCAGCTGGCCGAATTGCTTCTTGAACATATCGCTGAAATGCCGGGCGTTGTTGTACCCGACCTGCTCCGCTATTTCGTATACCATCCCATCTGTATGAAGGAGCAGCCTGATCGCGTGCTTCATCCTAACCTCGGTAACGTATTGCTTGAAGTTCTGCTTCGTATGTTTTTTGAAGAAGCTGCTGAAGTAATAAGGATTCATGAACGCAATGCCGGCGACCGACTCGAGCGTAATTTCTTGCGCATAGTTCTTCTCGATATATTGCTTGATTTTGGCTAACAATATTTTGTCCTTATTCCCGGAATCGACGTCCACCATGGTATAAATTTGCTCGATCGCGCGGATCGTTTCATCCTGCAATCGCTCGAACGTCTCGCAGGAGCCGAGCCTGCTCTGCAGCTCATGCATGTCGATCGCGCCGTCCGGCAGTTGAACGCCATTTTTGGTCATTTCCTGCAAAATAAATAGGACGGAAGAAAGACTCGTCGATACGGCGAGCGTTCGGTTGCCGTAGGCGCCCGTTCTAACGATCGCTAGCAGCTTGATCAGAGCTTGGACGGCATCCGGCCACGCATTCGCCGTCAGACTGCGTACAACCTCCATTTGCATGCCGTACAGCTCTTTATCGAACGGCTGCTTGGATTCTTGAGCCTCATAAGCGATGACCTTGCCGCGCCCGAGAAAATAGTTCATCTGCAGCGCCTGCTCCGCATATCGATAAGCGTGCTCCAGTCGATCCGTTCCGTCGACGGGCTCGCTCACTCCCGCAGAAACGCTTAATTTCAAATAAACCATGATATTGTGTACGATGTTGTCCGCTATCGCAGCAGCCCCATTACGATCCGTGTGGCTGATAACGGCTACGAATTTATGATCCTTTAGAAAAGCGAACCCGTTATGCGAGGCAACGACGATTTCCTGCACGATGTTGCCAATCGCAAATTCAATGAGACGTCCTTCCTTCTCCGACCAACGGTCCGAACCGTCCTTGAACTGATCGATCTCGATAATGGCAACGGAATACAGGGGACCGGGCAGTTCCGCAGCCAGCAGCCGGTAAGCCTCCGAATGCGGCGTTAGCGTGCCGTCCGTCAATTGATGCAGCCACTCCTGCAGCTCTTCATGCCTGTTCTTCTTCTCCAAGAGCTGGAGCTTGCTCTTCCGCTTTAACTCCTCCTGCTGCTCTGTAATAGACGACAGCACGCCAAGCAGCACGTCTTCCAACTGCTGCTTCACGACGGGTTTGACCAAATAGTCGGCAGCGCCGTACGTAACAGCATCTCTCGCGTAGGAAAACTCTTGATAAGCGCTAATGAATATCACCTTGGCGGGATGGTTTCTTCGCTTCAGTTCTTTGATGATCTCGATTCCCGTTCGATGCGGCATGCTAATATCGCTGATGATAATGTCCGGTTGGCTGGTCTCGATTAATTCGAGCAGCTCGTTGCCGTCGTAGGCTTGGCCTACAATGTCGAGGCCCATCGACTCCCAATTGATGAGCTTGCGCAACCCTTTGATAATAAGCGGCTCATCGTCGGCAAGTATAACCTTAATCATGTCCATAGCCCTCCTTGATCGGCATAGCCAAATGAACCGATGTACCGACATGCTGGCGGCTGCTGATGGTTAGCCCGTACTCGCTGCCGCATACCGTTTTGATTCGTTCATGGACGTTTTTGATACCGACATGCTTAGAGGGGGTGTTCGGATCGGATAACATTTCGTTCAAGCGCTGAAGCTGCTCCTTCTCCATGCCAACGCCGTCGTCGTATACCGTAATCGCAAGTTGTCCATCCGCCGCTTCGACGGATATGCCTACCGTCCCTTTGCCTTTGGGCCGCACGCCATGCTGGATCGCATTCTCCACGATCGGTTGCAGCGACAGCTTCAGCACGGGCCAGTTAGGATCTACCTGCTCGGAAAGATGAACGCGCAGCTCGAAGCGGTTCTCATAACGCACTTGGATGATATAAAAATAGTCCCGAAGATGATCAAGCTCTTGCTGTAGCGTTACCCAATCCTCACCGTAATCAATGACGTACTTCAGCTGATTGGACAACGATAAAATCATATCGCCCACCTCGTCAGCGTCATTATGAACCGCGTTCATGCGGATAACCTCCAGCGTGTTGTATAAATAATGCGGCCGGATTTGGCTCTTAAGCGCATTAAGCTCCGCCTGCTTCTGCTTGATTTCCGCTACATAGGCATCGTTGATAAATATCCCCAAGCGTTCGACCATCCGGTTGAAGCCATGGCCGAGCCTGCCCATTTCATCATTGCCTTTGATTTCGACCTGGGCATCCAAGTTGCCAGACTCGACCTTGATCATCTGCTTGATCAAACTGCTGATCGGAGCGGCCAACCTGCGCGAGAACCATGCGCCCATGACGATAAGAACGACCGCGCTGACGAAGATCGCGATATAGACGGCAAGACGCGTGGTCACCAACTGCTCGTACAGGTCCTTTTTCACGAATAAGGCGGTCACTTGCCCTTTCAAATACGGTATGGTCTCCGTTAACACAAGCGTGTCATCGTTAGAAGCCCGCAGCAGCTCGTCTTTCTTACCCATGATGTCCATATTGCTGAAGAACACGTTGTTTTCACTGTCCAGCACGTAAAGCTCGTCGTCCTTCCCGATGCTCAGCTCTTTGAAAAACTGATCGAAGACGGCGATATCGACATCGAAGTAAAGCGTTCCGAGCACCTTCGGCTCGCTTGTAAGCGTGCCCGATACGTCGATCAAATTACGGCCGACCGTTATTACGTTCACATCCGAATTTTTATAGTAGCTTTCTTTGTGCATCGGAAATATCGCGATTTTGTTTTTCTTCTCGTCGAAGCTTCTGCCCCATTCCTCGATCGGAAGCAGCTCGGGCTGAAATACTTGATTTTCTTTGTACTGGTAAAAAAGCTTGTTATCCGAGGACCTTACGAAATAGGCTGTCCGAATATAGGAATCGCTAAAGATGATCGTCTTCAAAAAACCGTCGATCGGCATGGAATTGATTTGCTCCAGCTCATTGACGTTATAGCTCTGATTGTCGTTCGAGCCTTCGTAGAAACCGTCATATCTCCCTGTATACATGAGCTGAGACACATCGTCGTAATCTTTGAACACCGAATTGAGGTTATAGCTCATGTAGAGCATCATTTGATTCAAATTGTTAGACGTATACCGCTCCACATGGCCCGTAAACGTCTGGACGGAATAATAGCTGAGCGCAAGCAACGGAATCAAACCAACGAGAATGAAAGCTGCCGAAAACTTGACGAACATGCTTCGCCGCTTTTGCTGCCACACGCTGAACATCGGCATCCCTCCCCTTCATAACTTTACCATGCCCGCATAGGCTCGGCTAATGCAAAAAGGGGCGATAACTAAAATAATCAAAGTCTGCATGCTTAAGCTCTCCGTTCAAATCTTGCGCGCATAAGCCTATCATCGTGCCCGTGAAGCCAAGCTTGCCGCCATATTCATCGGATAAACTGCCGATGTCGAGCGTATCGCTGACCGCCTGCCAAAGATCCCCGTCAGGCGAAGCGAAGAAGCAAAGCTCCCTATCCCGAACGACAGCTCGCAAATAGAAGCTGTCCCATGTATCCACGTTGATTTCCTGCCCTCTGCATTCCTCATACTTGCCAGCCTTGCTCATCACGACGCCTAACACACGGCCCTTCTCGCTGTCCTGCGTCACTCGCAAATAATAATAATCCGCTTCATCATAATAGAAGACGAGACCGGCCATCTGCATAAAATGATCTGGATTATATTCCATCCGGGTCTCAACCGAGCATCTAAAATGCTGAAGCCTGCGCGCGGCCATACTCTGCCGGTGCCACGATAACAGCGACTCTCTCCCGCGCAAACGCAAATAACCCGGACGCTCCGTCAAAGTGAGCCACGACGGGTCGGCAGGCACCCGAAGCGTCTGGAAGCCGCGATGAAGCTCAGCCGCATCGAAGTCGTCCTTCTCCATTATCGCCTGAATGGCTGTTGCCGCTTCGGAAGCGAACTGCGGCGCAGGCACGGTCAAGGCCGGAAGCCGACCCTCGTGGTCGAGGCGCAGCCAGCCGTCCTCCGTCCAGCGGCAGCGCTGGATCGACGTCTCCCTGCCAAGCGGATTAAGCTTCGTCCCTTCGAATGGACGACTGCAAATATGGGCCATATACCACTCGCCCGTATGCGTCTCGACGAGCGAGCCGTGGCCCGCATTTTGCAGCGGGAAGTCCGGATTGCTTCTCGTTGTCATGATCGGATACTCAGGATCCGTCTCATAGGGACCTTCGATATGGCGCGAGCGTGAAAGGGTTGCCGCATGATTAACTCCTGTACCGCCTTCGGCTACGAGCAAGTAGTAGTATCCATCCCGATGGAATAGCTGCGGCCCTTCAGTAACGCCAATATCCGTTCCATTGTATATGGTCTTAACAGGACCGATAAGCTTCTGCTGCCGAGGATCATATTGCTGCATGACGATGCCGCGGAACCGCTTGTGGTCATCTCGGAAATCCCACTGCATATTGAGCACCCACTTCGTGCCGTCCTTGTCATGGAATAAGTAAGGGTCGAAGCCGCTGCCGTTCAGGAAGACCGGATCGGACCATGGTCCTTCTATGCTCTCGGCCGTCACCAAATAATTGCGCAAGTCCTTGTAGACGCTCTTGCGGGCAGCTACATTTGTGTAGAGCAAATAGAACATGCCGTCATGATAAGAGAGCGCCGGCGCCCATACGCCGCCTGAGCTCGGTATGCCTCGAAGATCCAATTGCTCTGGGCGGGTTAACGGCTGAGGCAGGAGCTCCCAATGAATCAAATCTCGCGAATGATGGATCTGCACGCCGGGAAACCACTCAAACGTCGAAGTGGCGATATAATAGTCTTCTCCCGCTCGGACAAAAGAAGGATCGGGCTGAAAGCCGGGGAGAATCGGATTTTGAATGGTTAGATTAGATGACTGCATACGCGTTCCTCCAATAATAATGATACTTAGCCTATGTTAATCAGACTAGCACAGGAGGTTCGCTGCGCGTATGCAAGTTTTTTTAGTTCCGTGTGCTTTTTTTAAACATGTTTTGAATTTCCGATAACGAAAAAAAAGGCGGCTAACTGCACGAGTGTGCACTTAGCCGCCAAGTATAAAGTTTAATGCTGATTCGCTTTGTCTACCTTCACGCGCTTGATGAAGAACGCAACGACAAGGCCGATAACCGCGACAACCATCGCGAAGATGAAGGCGTTCTGGATGCCTGCCGTCAAGGCTAGCGGAATGTTCGCCGGGTCGGCTGCGTTGTCCACGCCTTCCATAAACGTCTTGCTGCCCGCCGTCATAATGCTTACCGCAAGCGCTGTGCCGATCGCACCGGCTACCTGCTGCAGCGTATTCATGATCGCCGTGCCATCCGGGTACAGCTCGCGCGGCAATTGGTTCAGGCCGTTCGTTTGCGCCGGCATCCATACCATCGAAATGCCGATCATCAGGCAGG
This sequence comes from Paenibacillus sp. 2TAB19, assembly GCF_052115185.1. Classification (NCBI taxonomy): domain Bacteria; kingdom Bacillati; phylum Bacillota; class Bacilli; order Caryophanales; family Paenibacillaceae; genus Paenibacillus; species Paenibacillus sp. 2TAB19. The sequence goes on from NZ_JBFRGE010000011.1 coordinate 40,789, forward strand.
AATGAAGCACGATAATGAGCGCGAGCGTTGATGCCGTTGTAATGCCGGAGAAGAACCAAAGTACGGCAGCAACGATGACTAGACCAGGAATAACGAGCCATTTGGGTCCGAATTTATCGAACAGGCCGCCCATGATCGGAGACATAATACCGTTGATCAAGCCGCCCGGCAGCAACACCAAGCCTGCTGTCAGCGCGCTAAGACCTAGCCCGGATATCAGGAACATCGGCAAGACGAGCATCGAAGACAGAATAACCATCATGCAAATGAATACCATTAACGTTCCGACTACGAACATCGGCTTCTTGAACGCGCGAAGATTCATCATCGGTTCTTTCATGCGTAATTGGCGTATTGCGAAAATAATGAGGGCAATGATGCCCACAACCATCGAGACGATCACTTTCGTGCTGCTCCAGCCATGATCACCTTCACCGGCGCTGCTGAAGCCGAACACGACGCCGCCAAAGCCAAGCGTCGAGAACAGGATCGAGAACAAGTCGATTCGCGGCTTCGTAATTTCCGAAACGTTCTGCATGAAGAACATACCGAAGATAAGAGCAATAACAAGGAAAGGCAGCGAAAGCCAGAAAATCCAGTTCCAGCTCAGCTTATCGATGAGCAGACCGGCAATCGTTGGTCCGACCGCCGGAGCAACCATAATGACTAGGCCGATAATGCCCATGGCCGCGCCTCTTTTTTCCGCTGGGAAAATAATAAGGATCGTATTGAACATAAGCGGCAGCAGCAGCGCTGTGCCGACTGCTTGCACGACGCGTGCGGTCATCAGCATTTCGAAGCTCGGCGCCATCGCCGCGATGAACGTTCCGAGAATCGAGAAGCTAACCGCTGCAATAAACAGCTGCCTCGTCGTAAACCATTGAAGCAATAAGCCGGATATCGGCACTAAAATGCCCAAAGTAAGCAAGTACCCCGTCGTCAGCCATTGAACCGTTGCCGGCGTAATTTGAAATACTTGAATGAGATCGCTAAGCGCGACATTTAGGGCCGTTTCGCTGAACATGCCGATAAAGCCGCTTAATAATAATGAAATCATAATCGGGAGCACTTTGTATTTCACTCCCGTATCTTGCATGCCTGCTGTCATTGTAGCTTGCAAATTTCTCTCCTCCTATATCAGGTCTTGATGTATGCATGACGTTTTCACCTTATAAAGAAGGGCATTTCGTGATCAGATAGGGCACGTATTTCGCAGCGCTTAAAAGCGGTGTCGTATCGCGGTTGGTGATGGCGAGCAGCAACGCCCCCTCGAGCAGGGATACGATGACCATGCCGAGCTCGGCAGCCTTAGCTTGTCCGATCCCCGTCACCATCAATCGGCTGGAAATGACATTTTGCCATGCGGCGAATACGGATTGGCATGCTTCCCGCAGCTTGTCGCTGACCGATGATGTCTCGGCAGCCAACCAGAAGCTGAACGGCACATAACCTTCATACTCGTTCTTGGCGACGTCTTCGGCCAGCTCGTTGATGCACATCGCAATTGCGTCAGCGGGATGTTCGTTTCTATCGAAGCAATCATGCCACTTCGCAAGCACCTCTTGCTTCGTACATTCGATGGAAGCAATCGCCAGCTCCTCTTTCCCTTTCGGAAAGTAATAATATACAGAGCCTTTGGGACAGTCGCTTTCCTTAATAATTTGACTAAGTCCCGTCGCATGATAGCCTTGCGTAACGAATAGCTTGGAGGCTGTTTCCACAATCGATTGCTTAGCATTTTGCTTCTCTGACACCGGATCACCCTCTTCATTATAACGATCGGTCTACATAATAAAACCAGAATATTTGTTCGCTGTCAACCTCAACTTTTATGGAGCGCTTTCATCAAGACGCAAAAAAACCGGCTCATAAGCTAGCTTACGAACCGGCCTTTATCGTTAATAACGAGGTTATTATTGCTGCTTCAAACGCTGTGTCCAGCCGATAAAGTTGTCGACCAGCTTGTCCAAGTGCTGAACCGTCGATTCATGTATAAGCTCGCCATCGGCGTTCAATTTCTCGCTGACTCCATTAATGAATACTTCATTACCCGGCAGCGTGAGGGCTGCAATGCCCGGCGAATTAAGAATTTGGCGGAGATGTATTTGGGCTCTTGCCGTGCCTAACACGCCTGGCGATGCGCCAACGATGAATACCGGCTTGCCTACAAGCACCTTGTCGACGCGGGAGAACCAGTCTAATGCGTTCTTAAGCAGGGTCGGCACGGAATGATTATATTCAGGCGTTACAATAAGTACGCCTTCGCACTCAGCGACAATTCGTTTGGCTTCAATAACAGACGGCGGCGGTGTCAATTCATTATCTTGGTTGTAGAGCGGAAGGTCCGAGATAGTCACAAACTCGATGGTCAGCTTGCCGTTACCGGCATAACGCTTCACCATAAACTCAGCAATTTGTTTGTTGAACGAACCTTTGCGGCTGCTGCCGACAAGCGCTGCGATTTTCATATGTAATCAACGACTCCTTGTCCGATTGGAAATGGTTTTTGGATTGCCTAATAACGGCATCTGATGTTATATTACCACAATATACAACGCAATGAATCAAATAGAAGATTTATGGATAGGAGATCATATTGGGATGAGCTACAAAATTGCTTTTTTTGACATTGACGGAACGTTAGTAAATGAGCGGAAGCAAATTCCGCAGGATACGATCGACGCCATACGCGCGCTGCAGAGCCGCGGTGTGGAAGCCGTTATCGCAACCGGCAGAGCTCCATATTTCTTCCGGCCGATCGCCGAGCAGCTCGGCATCGACAGCTTCGTCAGCCTGAACGGCGCATATGTGGTTTACAAAGGAAAACCGATCTTCGAGAAAGCAATTCCGCGCGAGCATCTTGAAGCGCTCGTAGGCCATGCGGCCAAGCATAACCATTCACTCGTGTTCGAAGGACACAGCGAGTTCTATGCGAGCGAGGAAAGCCATCCGCATATGGTGGATGCCGTCAAGTCGCTTCGAGTCGACTTGCCGGGTTACGACCCTGACTTCTGGAAGAACGACAGCATCTATCAAGTGTTCCTTCATTGCGAGGAGCATGAAGAGCATCTGTATATCGAAGCCGTACCTGCGCTGCGCTACATCCGTTGGCATAAGACTGCGCTCGACGTACTGCCATCCGATGGATCGAAGGCGCAAGGCATTGAGGCGCTGCTGAAGCACCTCAATCTATCCGTATCCGAAGCGGTGGCCTTCGGGGATGGACTCAATGACGTAGAGATGTTGTCCGTTGTCGGCCTCGGCATCGCGATGGGCAACTCCCATGAAGAAGTGAAGCCTTATGCGGACTATGTGACTGCTCACGTCGACGAAGGCGGCATTCGCAAAGGGCTGCAGTATGCAGGTCTGATCGACTAGAAGCTTCAGTTGTAGTATAAATTGCAACGGAACGCAATAAACCGGCCAAGCAGCGTGAGCTGCGGCCGGTTTTTTTGTGTGCTGTGGTAATCGATTTATTGACCTTCGGATACAAGCGTGAACCGTTTGTTCAGATGCTTCGGCTGCTCGATTTCGTCAATCACTGCGATTGCATAGTCAGCGTAGCTGACATAACTKTCGCCCTTTGCGTTAACGAGCAGGTTATCCGCGCCTACCTGATAAGCGCCCGTCCGCTTGCCTTCTGCATCGAAGAATGCGGCAGGACTAATGAACGTCCATTGAACGCCTGTCGACTGTTCCAAGTCGTTCAGGTTCTTCGCTTGGTTAAGCGCAGTCGGCTTATACAAGTCAGGGAATTCCGGTGTTTCAACTAGTCTGACCGTCTTCGCTTCATCGACGAACAGGCTTCCTGCTCCGCCCACGACGAGCAATCGAGTGTTCGGAGCATCCTGGAGTGCATGAATAAGCACTTGTCCAGCCTCCACATGCAGATGCTCTTCGCCGTGAGGTGCCGCATATGCGTTAACAACCGCATCAAATGATTTCAAGTCTGCCGAAGTCAGATTGAATAAATCCTTCTCTATGACGTTCACGCCTTCTTCGTTAACTTTGGCTGCGTTGCGAACGATCGCTGTAACTTCATGGCCTCTAGCAGCCGCTTCCTTCAAGATTAAGTTCCCTGCTTTGCCGCTTGCACCGATAACTGCTATTTTCATCATAAATGACCTCCCGATTTATTGTAACTATCACAATTACACTTCCTGTAACTATAATAGTTACAATAGGCTGCTATGTCAACCGTTTTCGCCAATCATCCCCGATTGCTCGTGCAATTTAGTCTGCTTTTCTCTGAAATAGTCCGTCATAAACTGTACCCATTCCCTTGCTGCGCGGGACAGATAACCTTCCCTTCGCCATACGAGCACCGGCTCCCAAGGAATGATCGGATCATCAAGCTCGATTGCCCTCGTCTTCTCCTCATCAAGAAGATTGCATACGGCTCCGGGCAGCATGGCAACCCCCAAGCCCGCACCGACCATCCCGCCAATGAAATCCCACTGCGAGCTTTCATGAACGATGCGAGGATCGAAGCCCGCTTGTCGGCATTCGTTAATAATCCGTCCGTGAAGCGCAAAGTCGCTATTGAACAAAATAAAGCTTTCTGCTGCAAGCTCTCTCAGGCTGATCCGCTGACGCTCCGCGAAGGGATGATTCGCCGGCACGATCACTTTTAGCCGGTCTTTCACAATGGGGATGGAATTGAACATCGCCTCATCGGCCGGCCATAGGACTACCCCGGCATCCAACGTGCCGTCCGCAACGCTCTCTTCAATCTTCCTCGCGCCGTCCTCCAGCATGCCGAGCGTGATGCCCGGGTACTTTTCTTGAAATTGCTTGATGACTTCCGGGAAGAAACGCGCGCCCGCCATCGGCGGCACGCCGAAGCGGATACTCCCTTTATTCAAGTAGGACAGATCGTTTAATTCCTGCATCAGATTGTCGAAGGCCTGCAAAATCGGGCCTGCATGCTGTAGAATCGCATGACCTGCATCTGTCAGCTTGAAGGCTCTCCCTTCGCGCGCGAACAGTTCCATTTGCAGTTCATCCTCTATGCTCTTAATTATTTTGCTAATCGTAGGCTGCGTGACATGGAGAGTCTCTGCAGCCTTCGTAAAGCTGCCTTGCCGTACAATTTCCGATACAACCTGCAATTGCCGAACGTCGATACGATCACCTCTTTACATAACCAAATGGAATGAAAACAATTCAATATATTCATTTTACTCATAAGAGGGCACTGCGTATACTTAATGGAATGAAAKCGAGGTTCGGACTGATGAAAGTGAAATCCATATTGCGCACCATTGCTCAGATTATCTTTTTCGTCCTGCTCGCCCAAGGATCGGACGCCTTCGTTGCATGGCTGCATATTCCGATCCCTGGCACGATTGTCGGCATTATCTTCCTATTCGCTTTGCTCCAACTCGGGGTTATTCGATTGCATTGGATCGATCAAGGCGCTACCTGGCTGCTCGCCCAAATGCTGCTGTTCTTCATCCCTTCGACAGTCGGCATTATTGATTACGGAAGTTTGATTGCGCGAAGCGGCATACCTATCTTGTTGACGATCCTGTTGAGCCTCATCGCCGTCATGCTGTGCAGCGGACTGCTCGGGCAATACATAAGCAGACGGAGAGCAGGTGGCCGGCAATGATGAAGCTGTTAGAGCCGATTGGCTGGTTATGTATCACGATCGCCGTTTTCTGGTTTTCAAAGCTTGTCTATTCCAAAACAGGTAAAATCCTTTTAACCCCGCTCCTCATTACGCCGATCATCGTCATTGCCGCCCTGCATTGGAGCGGTGTATCCTTTCGATCGTATAACGCAGGGGCCGGTCTGCTGACAAAGCTGATTGAGCCTGCAACGATCGCGCTTGCCGTCATTTTGTACAAGAATGCTGCCGTATTCAAAAAAGATGCCGCCATCATTACGATTAGCGCTAGCTGCGGCGCTGCGTTAGCGATCGTCACCTCCGCCAGCATCGCCTATATGTTCGGACTGCCGATCGCTATCATCGACAGCTTGGCCCCGCGTTCCGCCACAACGCCTATCGCGATATCCATCTCTGCCAGCATCGGCGGGCTGCCGACGATTACAGCTGTTGCAACGCTCGTCACTGGGTTGCTGAGCATGATTGTAGGGCCGCTAATCGTCAAATGGTGCAGAATCGACAACCCGATTGCCAGAGGCGTTTTGTTCGGCACCAGCGCCCACTCAGCCGGAATTACGAAAGCAATGGAATACGATCCCATATCCGGCTCCGTTGCGACAATTGCCATGATGCTGACCGCTTTCGTTACGCTGGTGACCACTCCTTGGTTTGTTGGTTACTTGCAATGAGTAAATGACATACACAACAAATAAGCTGCTCATGAAAAGTCCTGCGACCTTCATAAGCAGCTTATATGTTGTAATGCTTGTTCTAGCCCTGCTTCTTTCCGAGCTCTCTCCGTACAACCGGCATAACGTCTGTCGCCAGCAGCTCAATCGCTTCAGCAACCTTCGCGTAAGGCTGGCCGCCGATATCGAACTGCACCATATATCGGTTATGTCCGAACAGCTCGTGCTGCGCCAATATTTTCTCGACGATCTGCTGTGGACTGCCTACAGCTAGAGCCGTATCTGGTCCCGCCATCAGCTCGAACTGCTGCTTCGTTATTTTCTCTCCGCGTTCGCGGCCGCCCATGAATTCATATACATAATTCGCGTAATACGGATAATAATTAGCTATAGCCTGCTCGGACGTCTTAGCAATGAAACCGTGGCTCGTTATCGCTACTTTAGCGTGTTTCGCAGAAAACTTCGCTTCAAGCGCAGCCTCCCTATACGCTGTAACGAGATGCTGGAAACGCTGCGGATCGCCGCCCAATATAGCTAGTGCCATCCCTACGCCCAGCTTGCCAGCCGTCTGCGCGCTCGAAGGCGTTCCGCCAACGCCTATCCATATCGGCATCTTCGGCTGGAAGGGCCTCGGTGCAATCTCGGCGTCATCCAGCGAAGATCGAAGCTCGCCGTTCCACGTAATTCGCTCATGCTCGCCGAGCTCCAACAACAGGTCCATTTTCTCCGTGAACAACTCTTTATAGTCATCCAGTTCATAACCAAACAATGGAAATGATTCCACGTATGCTCCTCGTCCTGCAATGATCTCTGCACGTCCCTCCGACAATAGATCAAGCGTGGCGAAGTCTTCGAATACTCTTACAGGGTCCGCAGTCCCAAGCACTGTCGTTGCGCTGGTCAGACGAATGCGTTTGGTAGCCTGCGCAATAGCTGCCAACAATACGGGCGGCGACGTAATCGCAAAATCAAGCCTATGATGCTCTCCAACGCCAAATACGTCGAGCCCTGCATCATCGGCTAGCTTAGCCGCTGCAAGCACCTCCTTGATCCTCTGTGCTGCGGATAGTGACCTGCCCGTATGAGGATCAGCAGCCAAATCTCCTAATGTATATATACCGAATTCGAAATCTGTCCCATTATTTGCCTTTACCTTCTCGTGACTGAGCATCTGCCTTTCCCCCTAATAGTGTTCAACGTTCTATATTTCCCTATTTATGCAGCTTTCATCAAGCCCGCTAACGCAGTTACTTTATGTAAGTAATCATACATAAGTTATTGAATACCGTCAAACCTGCTTCGTTGTAAAATAAAGAACGTTCCTCTTGACTCCATGAATAATGAAGTCAAAAGAAACGTTCTGAATGGTTTAATCTTTAGTCTTGCAGCCTGTTATACCGTCTGTTTCGTCAGATCCAGCCAGTCCATCTCAGCCTTCGTCAGCTTAATAAGCGAACCTTCGTCACAGGATTGCAGTTCTTCCGTCGATTGAGCGCCGATCAAGGCGCAGGTCGGGAACGATTGATTAAGCACGTAAGCGAGGGCGATCTGAATCGCACTAACGCCCTTGTCTGCTGCAAGCTGCTTCGCGCGCTCAAGCCGCTCCCAGTTGTCGTCGCTGTAGAACACCCTTACTAGATCGGCATTGTCACGCACTTCCGGAGAGAATCTGCCCGTGAAGAACCCTCTGGCTTGCGACGACCACGATAGCAAAGGCAACTGATTAGCTTCGTGCCATGCGCAAGTTTCCTCATCTGCCGATACGCAGCCCGACCAGAACGGCTCGTTCGCTTTGGCAAGGCTTAGATTAGGACTGCTGAACGTGAACCCTACTAGTCCGCGATCCGCTGCGTAGCGGTTTGCTTCCTCAATACGCTGCCAAGTCCAGTTCGATACGCCGATTGCTTGTACTACGCCTGCGGCAACATGCTCGTTCAACGCGTCGATAATGACGCTGACAGGAATAGACGGGTCATCTCGATGCAGGGCATACAAGTCGATGTAGTCCGTTTGCAGCTTTCTCAAGCTATCCTTCAGATCTGCGGCGATCGCTTCCTTGCTAACGCGCGGGCCGGATTGATCATGATGGGCGCCTTTCGTCAATACGACGATCTGCTCCCGATTACCGCGTTCGCTCATATAACGGCCAATGACTTCCTCGCTCTGTCCGCCGCAATAAATATGCGCCGTATCAATCGAGTTGCCGCCGATAGCCAGATAAGCGTCTAAGTTGGCAGCCGCCTTCTCATATGAATGATGGAAGAAGTAGTCCGAGCCTTTCATAAGCCGCGAGACCGGCTTCTTAGCGCCTTGAATTGTAATGTATTCCATCTATATCTCCATCCTCTCTCTTCATTAGATAGTAATTCTAGAGCGCGTACGCGCTGATTCTAGGCAAGCATCAATGACTCTCATATTCGCAAGAGCGTCCACTGTATCGAAGCGCATCGCAGAATCTCCAGCAATTGCGCGTGCCAAGTGATCCGCCTGTTCCGTGTAAGCATTTACATGAGGAACCTCGATTTCTTTGCGTTCGCCTTGAGCAGTGACGAAGAAATTGCCGCTTCCCGGGTTAGGCGTAACGTAGGCGCTTGGCACCTCGATAATGCCTTCCGAGCCGAGCACTTCCAGCGGATTGCGGAACGCTGCCCACATGCCGCAATCAAAGCTAAGCGATACCGCGTTGTCGAATTCAATGAGGCCGGACGCCATCATATCGACATCGTCATGCTCCTGTGAGAACAAAGCTTGTACTGTAACCGCTTGCGGCTCTTGGCCGAGCAGCAGCCTTGCTGCATTGATCGGATAACAGCCCACATCATAGATCGAGCCGCCGCCCCAATCCTTACGGTATCTCACGTTCTTCTTGTCGCCGGCATTGTTGAAGGTGAAGGCGCTGCGAATCGCTCTTACTTCGCCGATCTGGCCTGATGCGATAATGTCTTTGATCATCGCATAACGAGGGTGATAACGGTACATGAATGCTTCCGACAACAGCACGCCGGCCTTGGCGCAAGCTTCCGCCATCTCTGCCGCTTCCTTCTCATTCAGTGCGAGCGGCTTCTCGCACAAGATATGCTTGCCCGCTTCCGCTGCGCGGATCGTCCATTCACGGTGCAGATGGTTCGGCAATGGAATGTAGATAACGTCGAGCGAATCGTCAGCGAGCAGTTCCTCGTAGCTGCCGTAAGCGGTAGGTATGTTCAGCTCTTCGGCAGTCCGCTTCGCATTGTCTAGATCACGGCTAGCGATTGCCGCCGCTTCATTCAGAACGGATAATTGCAATCCCGGAATGACAGCGCGTTTCGCAATCCCCGCACAGCCCATGATACCCCATTTTAACTTTTTGCTGGTCATGCTATAATCACCTCATCGAATATTTACTACGACTATATTGTGATTATATGACGATCAAATCAAAATTAAAATGATATTATTTTGTACGCAATTGAAACAATATTGTCATCGGGGTGATTGATAACCATGCAACGCCAGAGCCATCTGCTTACGCTTTCGCAGACGCCTTACTTTTGCCTGCCAGAATCGGTAGGCGCATACAGTGAATATCCCGAGCATCATACGATTCGTGCGGCGGATGCGCACAACACCTTCAATATTCACTATGTCGCCTCTGGCAAAGGGTATGTTGAATGGGAAGGAAAAACGCATCAGCTCACGCAAGGAGATGCCGTCCTCTACTTTCCGATGCAATCTCAGCATTATTACAGCAGCAAAGATGAACCTTGGGACGTACGATGGGTTCACTTCTACGGAAGCGGCGTGCATGATTATTTCTTGGAACGCGGACTTCACAAGAGCCAGCTATGGACGCTGCGGCAGACGAAGGGCTGGGAGCAGGCGCATATGGAGCTGCTCGTGGAGGCGGAGACACATCGGATGCTGCATCCGATCCGCTTGTCGACATTGACCTATACGCTGCTCGCGCTGTTCGCCGAGCAGGCGGTGCCGCTGACGGGCAGCAACAAAGCGAGCTCGGCCGGCAACCGGATATTGGAGCTGCTTCCGTATATGCAGGAGGAAGCCATGCGTCCGTTCATCTTGGAAGAATGGGCCGTGAGAGCCGGCGTTACGCCGCATTACTTCTGCAAGCTGTTCAAGAGCACGATGAAGATGACTCCGATGGACTTCATAACGAGGTGCCGCCTGCAGATGGCCAAACAATGGCTGCTCGACCGCAAAGAGGCGAACATCGGCCAAATCGCCCAAGATGCAGGCTACCCGAGCGTCAGCTATTTCAACAAACGCTTCATCGAGCATGAGGGCATGACGCCGACGGCTTATCGACAGCTGTTCGGCATGTAAGCGCATATTTGCACTTACAGCCCAACGCCGCCGCATAACAAAAAGGCTTTCCTGCAAGGTCGCTTGATCTCCGACCCGTAGGAAAGCCTTTCTTGTTTTTCTTTATATTATTTCGCCAATTGCGAATCGAATACAGCTGCTTCGATCATCCACCCGAACGGATCTTCAAGCTCGCCCTTTTGGATTCCTGTTAGCGTATCGTACAGCTTCTGCGAAAGCTCGCCCGTCTTGCCGTTATTAATGACAAGCACTTCGTCCTGCCAGTTCAGCTCTCCGATTGGAGAAATAACAGCAGCCGTACCTGTACCGAACGCTTCCTCCAGCTTGCCTTGCTTGCTCGCTTCGTACAGCTCGCCGATTTCAATCGCGCGTTCTTGAACCTCATAACCCCAATGTCTCAGCAGGTGAATAATCGAGTTGCGCGTAATACCGTCTAGGATACTGCCGCTAAGCGCTGGTGTATGAATAACGCCATCGATCTTGAAGAAGACGTTCATACTGCCTACTTCCTCGATATACTTACGGTGAACGCCGTCCAGCCAAAGCACTTGCGTATAACCTTTCTCCTTAGCGATCTCTTGCGCTTTAAGGCCAGCCGCATAGTTGCCTGCCGTCTTCGCTTCACCGACGCCGCCCTTCACCGAGCGAACGTAATCAGACTCAACGTAGATCTTAACCGGGTTCACGCCCTCCGGATAATACGCCCCTACCGGCGACATGATGATCAGGAATTGATATTCAGTCGATGGTGCAACTCCTAGCTGAGCTTGCGTAGCAATTACGTACGGACGAATATAGAGCGAATTGCCTTCCTCGAAAGGAATCCAGTCTATATCGACTTGGATCAACTGTTTAAGCGCTTCAACAGCAACATCCGGATTAATCTCGGGAACGCTCAGACGCTCGTTGGAACGGTTCATCCGCAGGAAGTTGTTGTGCGGTCTGAACAATTGCACGCGGCCGTCCTTCGTACGGTACGCTTTCAAACCTTCGAATATCGTCTGGCCATAGTGGAACACCTTCGCTGCCGGATCAAGTACGATCGGTTGGTAAGGTACTACGCGCGGGTTGAACCACCCTTTGCCCTCTTCGTAATTCATGATAAACATATGATCTGTATAATAATTGCCGAATCCTAGCTTTGACTCCGGAGGCTTAGCCTTCTTTGTCGTTGTGCGCTCGATTTGCAAACCTTCTAACATCATGCAACTCTCCTTTTTTTTAGGGCTGTTAATTGAATGCTAACACTTCATGCGATATATTTAAAATATCTATTTTATACAAACCCCATACCTTAAAGGTATGAGACAGTGAGGGATGCCCCATGGATATGCGCCAGCTCAAATATTTCGTTGCGATTGCCGAAGAAGGGCAAATTACGCGCGCCGCCAAAAGGCTTAATATGGAGCAGCCTCCTCTTAGCCGCCAGCTTAAGCTCATCGAAGAAGAGCTTGGCGTAACGCTGTTCGACCGCAGCGGCAAAGGACTTAAGCTCACCGACGCCGGGCAGCTGCTGCTGGAAAAAGCGGAATCGCTCTTGCTCCAATTCGACGGCGCGATCCGCGAAGTGCAAGAAACGGAGGAAGGCGCTCGCGGCGTCTTGTCCATCGGCTCCGTCGTATCCTGCATCTCGCTGCTGCCGAAGCAGATCGAGCGTTATCGGGAACGCTACCCCCAAGTGACCTACAAAATACTCGAGGGCGATCACTTCTACCTTGGCGAGCAGCTTGAGAAAGGTGCGATTGATCTAATCGTTGCGCGTCTGCCGTTCGAAGCACAGTCGATCGTGAGCGATTATACCGTTCTCCCGCTCCCTTCAGATCCGTTCGTAGTCGTCATTCCAAGCGCTTGGACGTCGCTCGCGAGCCGCAGATCGATCAACATGGCGGAGATTGCCCAGTTCCCGTTCCTGACCCTCAAGACGGACAAAACGCTTCGAATGCACGAGCAGGTCGTCAATGAATGCCGACGCCATGGCTTCGAGCCTAATATTATATGCGAATGCTCCAGCGTCGCTATTATTATGTCACTAATCGCCACCGGTATCGGCGCAACTGTATTTCCGAAGTCTGTCTTGTCTTCCTTCCCGTCCGATGTCGTTACTATGCTTCGGATCGAGGATGCAGACTTCCAATCCGGTGTAGGCATCTTATGGCTGAACGATCGCTACCTTCCGAAGCGCGCGCAATATTTTATCGACAGCTTCCGTCCCGACAATAGCTAAACGGCTAGCAGCCGACTACTTCGTAAACTGGTCGTCGAGGAATTCCGCAAGCATGTTAGGCAAGCCGATCTGGCCTAATTGCTTGTTATTATTCATCAGCAGTTGAAGTAGCTCGTCGCTGAAATCATTGTCCTGCTCTTCCTTGATTGCCTCGATCTCATCATGCAGACGTTCCATCTTATGATCGAGAGCCGAGGCGGAGACAGCCGCTTCGCGAAGCTCGTTCAACAGGCGCTCGGGAATTTCCTGATTATATTTATAAAAAATTTTGTGCTCCAAACTTGCCCAGAAGTCCATCGCAATCGTGCGAATCTGTACCTCGACGAACACATTTTCTCGGCGGTCCGAAATGTATACAGGCACTTCAATGATCAAATGCAAGCTTTGGTAGCCATTCGGCTTTGGTTCCTTAATATAGTCCTTGACCTCAACGATATTCAGGTCCGACTGATTACGAAGCATATCGCTGATCCGATAGATATCGGAGATAAACGAGCATGTAATGCGCATGCCGGCAATATCCCGAATACTGTTGCGAATGCTAGTTAAGCTCAGCCCTGTCTGCTTCCGATACAGCTTCTCGAAAATACTTTTTGGAGACTTCAGCCGCGATTTTGTATTCTCAATCGGATTATATTCATGAAGCAAATGGAATTCTTCCTGCAAAATTTCAATTCTTGTCTCCAGCTCGCTAAGCGCGAACTTATACATCATCATGAACCGAGTCATTTGTGTCTTCAAGTCTTTAATCATTAGCATTTGGTCCATCCTACTGATAATCCCCTTCCAAACTTTCGTTCAACAGCAAGATGATTCGCTTAAGCTCATGCATATCCTTCTCCGTTATACGTTCCGCTATAATCTTAATAAGCTGCTCGTCATTGGCCCGGAAGGAGGAAATGTATTGCTTGCCTTGCTCCGTTATAGCAATATAAACAACTCTTCGATCCTGCTCGCCTCGATATCGGTCAATTAGACCGCGTTCATAGAGCTTGTCTCCCATTAGCGTTACTGCGCCTGCGGTGACACACAGCATCTCAGCTAAATCCGTCGATTTTATTGGACTCGTCCTGCTCAAATGCTGCATCATCCGAATTTGGCTTATGGAAAACGAATCATCAACGCCTTTATACCATTCGGCTTTTAGCTTCTTGTACGTGCTCTTCAATAAGGGCGATAGTGACAACCACTCTTCATAATTGCTCATTATTACACCTCACTTATTTATTTTAACACTCAAATGCCGTAACGAGGATTAAGTTTTGTTGACTATTTTGGCACAAAATATCTATAATGACCTTGGCAACGTTCTTGTTAGCCTTTCTATATTCCATCATCCGAGGTGATTGTAATGAGTATCGATAAATACGAAAATGTCGAAAAATTAATCGATATATTTCAACGCTTCGGCAAGGCCGACTGGCGCAAGAAGACGATTTTAGGTCTCAAAGCGAGCGAAATGCGGGTATTGCTCTGCGTTAAGCATGGTTCAGTCAATGGTTCCAGAGGGACAACCGTTAAATATATAAGCAAACGTCTTCAAGTAACCTCGCCAACCGTTACCCAAATGGTGAACAGCCTTATTGAAAGCGGCTACGTCTACCGTAAATCAGACAATAATGATCGACGGATTACCGAAATCATGCTTACCGAGAAGGGCGAGCTGCTCGCGGTTGAAGCCAAAAAACGATATCATGAAATGTTTATTGGTCTGATTGATCATCTCGGCAAGGAGCAAAGCGATCAATTAATCGGATTGCTGAATGACGTCTTCGAATATTTGGATCTAGTCAGACATCAGGAAAACTAGGGAAAATATACAAATGAGAAAAAAGGGATTTCGAATAGGCACGTTGGCCGACTCGAAATCCCCCCTCATGAGTCAGCTAATTCAAGTTATTGAATAGCTGGCTCTTTTTTTGTTAAATCTTTGGCTTTATCATCGGATGGTGCTGCTGCGGCCTTCATGTTATTCGATGTACGAAGAGGGATCTCCTTCAAGAAGAACACCGCAACGAGTGCAACGATAAGCAGTGACATCCCGAATAAAAAGACGACAGTTAGCGAATCGCTAAGAACATTACGAATAAAATCAATCGTCTGATTGAACAGATCGTGAACCTCTGTCGGAAGCGATTGTTGCAGCTCCTTCAGCTTCGGCTGATTAAGCAGCAATTGCGGGTTCATGAAGCTTCCCATTTCTTTCGCCACTTCAGGGTCGACTTTGGACAGATCCGGACCTTCGCCCGCAGCAAGGGCATCCTTCAGCTTACCTGCCATTGTCGAATTCATAACAGTGCCGAGCACTGCGATACCGATGGTGCCGCCCATGTTACGGAACAGCGTAGCCGTACCTGTAGCAACCCCGAGCTGGCTTGGTTCCACCGCGTTCTGAACCGTCAGCGTGAAGACCGGCATCGAGATGCCAAGGCCGATACCGAAGACGACCATTGCTCCGACAGCCATCCATACGTTCGTCATGTACGCCATCAGCAGCATGCCAACTACCATGAATGGCATACCGGCGATTGCAAAACGTTTGTATTTGCCGGATTTGGAAATCCAGCGGCCGGACAATGTACTAAGCACGATCATCGCAACCGACATCGGCATATTGATAAAGCCGGAAGTGGTCGGCGAATAGCCGAGAACGCCTTGCGTAAAGAACGGCAGGTACATCATAGCGCCCATCATCCCTGCGTTCATCAAGAAGCCGATGACGTTCGATACGGTTACGATACTGTTCTTGAACATTCCAAGCGGAAGGACTGGGCTTTTCGCTTTACGCTCAATAATCAGCAGAATAACGAGAAATACAGCTGCCAACGACATTAAGCCGATAATTTCGAACGAACCCCAATCGTATTTCGTTCCTGCCCATGAGAAACCAAGCAGTAAGGCAACGATCATTAGAGTCAAGAAGAGCGAGCCCCAATAGTCGATCGGTTCGGTTGTTTTCCGTACCGTCTTAGGGAACATTCTCATAATCATGACGAAAGCGACTAAACCAAGCGGAAGGAAGATCCAGAAGATCCATTCCCAGTCCATATGATCGACCATGAAACCGCCTAAAGTCGGGCCAATAACGCTGGAGAAGCCGAAGATGGCCATCATGATGCCGGTCCATTTTGCACGTTCGCGCGGTGCGAACAAGTCGCCGACTGCAGTTACGGTTGCGGACATTAGAATACCGCCGCCAAGACCTTGAATACCGCGGTAAGTAATCATTTGGAATATGGATGTAGACGTTCCTGATAAAAATGCCCCGATCATAAAGATGACGATACCGAATAACAGAAACGGTTTTCGTCCATAAATATCGGATAGCTTGCCGACCAGAACGGTTGCGATCGTAGAGGTAAGCATGTAAATCGTAATAACCCAAGAATAGTGCTCAATGCCGCCAAGCATCGCAATAATGCGCGGCATCGCCGTACTAACGATCGTTTGGTTAATCGCGGCGAAGAACATCGCGGCCATTAGCGCAATCATGATCGTAACTTTTTTCTTCTGTGATAATTGCTCCATGAAGTTTACTCTCCTTGCTTTTATAATTTAATATTACCCTTTAGCAGTAAAATTACTACCACTAAATAGTTAGGTTACCTACCTATCCATGTATCTTACAACAATTTTAGTACTAAGACAACTGGCATATTTCGAAAGTTTTTTGAACGAGCGTTGAACGAGATTCGTTTGGCTGCGCAAAAAAATAACCCCGCCAGGGCGGGGTTCAAAAATATAGCGTTTTATTAATAAAAGTTGTCTCACCACTTCATAGACGCGCAACAATGATTTCATCCACGATATCTGAAATGACTGAATCACTGTCAGAAGCTACGATCATAATGGACTGCTTTTTTCTCAAAACCTCCGCGCATGTTTCTAAGCGGACTCTTAATMTCTCTTTCCAATCATTATCCAAATAAGGAAAACAAAATATGCTTTTACCTTGTGCAAGGCCAATAGCAACCGTTGCATTCCATCTTTCATTGCTTACTTGGTGAAGCGGACGGTCCAATCTGGAAGACGATAGCTCCAGCTCTTCCACGACGCTCTGAACGGCTTCCTCGTTCATTTTAGGATCTTCTTCGAGCAATTGTCGCACAGTCGGATAATATTTTATGCCAAACCTATTTCTTCTATAAATGATGTCACCGACATAACAACTGCTCTGTTTAAGCTGTGCCTGGGTCAATAAGCTGCCATTATTGGCAAATATATATCCCGAATCTTGTTTCACCTGTCCCGCTAACAAATAAGAAAGTACCCAAGCCCCTGCTCCCGGTTTACTTACAACACCATAAACCTTAGACGAGCTGAGACGGTAATTAAAATGGGTTAATTGATCCCAATGCGCATCTACTCCAAAAATCCGCGGCTTGCACTGAACGTTAATATTTTTCAACTCAATACTTTCTACAAGCTTCATCGGCCTGCTGCCTCCAGCTCACATATTCCCTTCCATTCATTTTATTTCCTTTTTATACCTTTGAATATTGGTTTTTCCGAACTTGTAGAATAAGCTAAATTGGATATCTGCATTAACTTCGTTCGATAGAAAAGGTTTAGAAGGCTATCTTGGATATCAGCACTAACTTTGATCAAAACGAGCTAATTCCAAGCCATGGAGGATAAAGTTATTGCAATTGTCCATTATAGCTTCCCAATATGACCCAAACTGCAGAAAGTTACTGCCAGAATCCAACATAGGTTCGTGCGTCAATAAAGAACATGCAAAAAGCCGCCCCACCAGGGAGCGGCTTACGACTTACATAGCTATTAAATTGAAAATGAGGATATGATACCGCGTTTTAAACCTTTCGCATTTTTGATAATTGTCTCGTATTGCGATTTCGCTATTCTTCTGTCGGACATTGGAAGTTGAGGGTTCTTCACAATTTCGGCCAGCATCTTAAGCTGCTTCATCTCGTCCGGCGTTACTTTAGCTGTTGCTCTCGCCACGCGCGCCCTCCTCCTTTCCCTTATGATCCACTTCCAATTGCTCGATTACCGTATCGGCGATCTCCTTGCTTTGCTTCGCCTTCAAGTAAGACAATCCCGCATAGCCGGCCAGCAGGGAGCTGCTGACAACGGCATATATATTGTCCGTGTTGGCCATGRCCAGCGTGCTTTTCGCCACGATGCCCGTGCCGATGGCTATAAGCAGGTCACCAAGGAAGCCGAGGTCAAAAAATATATTTTTTTTGGCGCTGCCGCCATTGCGGTATCCAATCATAAAGAAGAGGAAGCGAAGCGGCCGCTGTACAGCGCGGATCAGCTTGCTGCTGGAGAAGTTAGCCCCTTCCTCGTCATATTCTATGACGAACTTCGGCAGTTCGACTATCCCATTTTTAACAAAATGTCCGATCAATCCCCCGATAAGACTCATCGCGATAGGAAGCCCGAACACGGCAAGGAAATCGTTCAAATTCCGAATGTCCTCCAGAACTACTCCTCCTCTCTCCCTTCCCCAAAACAACGTTGCCACGCTTGCCTTCAATTGCCGCTGCTTTACTCCATGTTATTTAGTTATAGCGGTTTGCGCGCCCGATTAGAACTAATTTTTCGCAGCGAAAGCGCACAAAAAAACCGTATCCCAGGCGGATACGGTTCGCTTCTCACTATAACTTCCCGCTACTTCTTCTGGATTGAATAACCGAGGGCGATAAGCGCCTTCAGCGTCTTTAACGCTGTAATACGATCGTATTCCTTCTCGCTCTCGGTCAGATCTGCATAAGGAATAAGGCTTGGATGCAGCTTGTTGACGTCGTCTCGCTGTGCGCCTAACGTCCAACCGTCCGACATGCGCTGCAGAGCCCACTCATCATGCGTATTCTCAGCCAGCTTCTCCGTCAGTTCCAATATGTCGTCGCCCAGCTCTACTCCGCTTGTATCAATCGGTTTCGGATTATATCCCATGAATTCTCTCAACCTCCAAAGCTCGCAAACTGCTATTCATATTTTCTCCATATTAATAGCCAGCCAACCGTTTGTCCAAATAATCTTCATCGATCTTTATGAGATCCCACGCCGTCACGATCCCAAGAACCCCCTCTTGCTCTCGTCCATTCTCGGTTACGAGTACCGCATCGATCTTGTTTCCGCTGTGATAACAGTCCTCGAACAACTCCTCCAGCTCGAACACGCTCGTCCTTCTGCTAACGAACCGACAATTCTGTTTTAGCTCATAGGGCATAATATGATCGAGCTTTACCCCATTCAGATCCAGCAACCCGTCAACGACGACAGCATGCATCCATTTCAAGATTCCGTCAGCGGTAATAAGCTTGCAAAATTTGAAATCCTTGTAAACCGGATATTGCGAATACGAAGTATCGCTTATCTCTGCGAGTACAAGGGAGAGCGGGTCGGTTGCATCGAAAGCGACGACGTTGCGCGATGCGATATTTATCGCTACCGGCGGATTGCAGAGCTGATCGCATATTTTCTCGATCTGTTGTACGATTTCCACATGCGGCTCGGCTATATAATAGTTAGGTTTTATTTTCTCATGAACAATGACGTTCCGAAGCCTCGCGAATGAGCGTAATGCGTCCGCATATTGGCGGATAATGGCATATCGAGGCTGAGCCCGGCCAACGAGCTCAACGAAACTKCCGTCCATGGCGCATAGCTGCTTCAGCTTCAGATGAATTTTATTGAAGGCTGCCTCGAATCGCTCTGATCGCTCACTCGCGGACGTCGATCCCTCTATGATTGTATTCGACACGCTGTCATTCACTCTCGCTCTCCTGCTAAATGCTTCTAAACGACTCCTATTTCAAGCCGATAGGCAATCTGACGTCTCTCTCCCGATTCACATAAATCCACGAGCCGTTCTCGTCAAGCAATTCCTGGCCGAGCTTATAGATGACTTCTCTGGCGGATGCTTCATTAGCCGATGAACCATCCTTCGGATTCAAATATTGCTCCGTCTTGTTGAGGCCGTAGGTGAAAAGCACATGCATCCGCGCATGCTCGCCCGACAGCGAGTTGTCCGACATTTGCGAATCGAAATCCGTTCTCACGATTCCGGCGGCTACTAGTACAGCTGCGGGGACCATTAGCCATGACGCCCATGTCTCCATCGCCAACGGGCTTTCGAACACATTCCATATGTAGACCAATGCGATCAGCACAACGCCGGATAGAAACAGCCAATCGGATTGCAGAGCGGCTCTCTTCCCCTCCCGCTTCTTCGTTTCCTTGGACCCATTGAAATAGCTGATCTGATCCTCGATCCACTTAACCTTCACCCATTCAAATTCCTTGATCCGATTGCTCGCCTTCTGTACCTTGATCAAATAATTTTGCGTCCGTATAACGCTGCATATCCATTCAATCTCGCTTCTCTGCTGCGTCAAGTAGACGTCCGATACATCCTGATCGACGCCTACCAAATACCAGAATAGCTGCACGCGAAGACCTTCGGATAAAGCGCGGTAATCCAGATACTTGCGATGATACTCCCGTTTCCTTCCTACTTTATACTTGTAGCCGGCCCAAGCCAACAATATGATGTACGCAATAACGATAATAGGCAGCTGGCTCATCAGCTCATAGGAAGCGACTAGCAGAACCCCCGTTATAAGAAGCATCTTGAATACTTTTTTGCGCATATTTTTTAATCTGACAGCCATTTTGTCGCTAGCGGCATACTTCAGCGCCAACGATTCCAATATCGGTGGGAGCACGCGACCTGCAGGACATAGATTGTCTATGGCTTCACGAACATCCGAATCGGGAGCCACTTTCAAATGAATGTCTTCGTTGAATGTTTCGATGTTCGTTAAGATGCGGTCGAATGTCATTTGCGCATCCTGAAAATTAGCCGGATAGATGGGAACAGRCTCGGCTATTTTATCGTTTACGCTGCCATTGGACTTGCGCGGCGTGCGGATATGAATGACGATCCCGCTCGTTACCGGATCGAGCAGCTTGTTCGCGCCAGCTATCTCCGACTCGATTCCGTAGCGCATATTACGAACCGAATAAGAGGTTCCCGCCTTCAGATCGTCTCTCTCGACGCCATCCCAGAGTGCTAGCAGCACATGGCAGTACTTCGTAATATGGTCCGACACCTGCCCGTAATAATCCTCCGGCTGCAGCGTCATTCCAGCGCTAATCGCAGGCTCGTCCAGCACGTATACATAGTCGGCCTTGTCCCGCAGCGAATAGTAGCTTGCGCGGGATTGCTCCTCCTGAAACAGCTCCAAATAGGACGCTTCTGCCATCGGAAGCGGAACATACAGCTTCACCGGCTGTCCGCTGTCCCGCAACTCGATGGCCGCTTCGGCTGCGATCTGATCGGCTCCGGCAGCCAGCGGCGATAGCATAATGATCGGCGTATGCGGATACTTCTCGAGGTATTGCCTCAGTTGTTCTCTTATGGTTGCCCTTAGCAACTGCTTATGCTCTTCGAACAAATCAATATGTCCGCTGACTCCGAACAATAGCGGTGTTAGCTCACTCGTATTCATTCTTCTTACTCCTATTCCATATGGGCATGTATTAGTACGTCATGCGTATGCAGCTTCTCCGGCCTTGGATTCATTGAGAACGATACGGGGATAATCTGCACGATATACTGCTCCTGGAGTTCGCTCAATTGTCCGTATTTGTTGAAGAGCCACTTATAAAATCTAGGCATCACTTGGTTATAAATGAATTCATCATTCGTACTTAGCACGTGCAGAGAATGAGGCTGTTTACTTCCTCGCATCGACCAATCCTCGAACAAATGGAACATAACCGCCTCTGTATCCGACTCAAGCGCAATGTATAGCAACGACCCGGTATCCTCCTTGTTAAGTTGGATCAGCCTGTCATCTTTTGAAACATCCAGTTCATAGCCTAACGCAGTCAAATTATCCTTTGTCTCCGCCAGCAAATACCGGTACTTAATTCCGTAAGGACTGCTTGCAAGCTGGTCGTATTCGGAGTCGGCTGGAATCAGCCTCCATCTCTCCGAATATATCGCTCTCCCCTTATCCGTCAATTGGAAGAGTAGATGCCTATATTCGCCCTTCGTATGCATAGATTGGTACTTGTTCACATGGATCAAAACAAGTCCTCGCTTCTCTAGCAGCTTGAGCTGCTTAAGCATAACATGCCACTCTACTTCTCCCGAATAAAGTTTCCGCCCTCTTGAATGTCCGGTTCTTCCAATCCGCTCCAGCAAAGCTTCTTCTTCCTCCGACAATGGTGAAGCGTCAGGCTCACCTTGGGCGGTAATGTTGACGGCCGCTGCAGCTGCTTTTTCTATCCCATTCATCCTCGCAAGCAGCTTCTGGCGGAACTGTTCGCCAGTACGCTGCTCGTTCTCCCACCTATTCTGTTCGGAGAGAAGCAAATATCTGTCGATAATAACAAGCGCATCCTCCTGCCGATGCAGCAGCTCCAGCACTTCCGCTTGCTTTAGGAGCGAGAATAATACGCCTTTCCCATTATCGAGCAGCGCGTTAATCCTTTCCTGCTCCTGCAAATTCGCAATCGCATGCTGCAGATAAGCCTTGACCGGCTCTTGCTTATAAAACTGGATATACACTTTGGACAAGTTGCCCAGCGCATATTGCATCTGGTTGCCATTCTCCATGCCGCACTCGCGCAAAATTTCGATCTGTTGTTGGAACGTACGAATCGATTCAGGGTAGTTTTTCAAATACTCATAGATTAGGCCTTTGCCTTTCAACGCTCGTTGAAGCCCCATAGTGTAGCCAATGCTGCGGCATATGCTTTCCTGCTTCTCGCGCTTCTCCAACGCCTCTTCGACGACGCCATCTTTGTTGCGCATGCCGCGGTATAGAATACTTGCCTGCATTCCATACGTATCCTGAAGCTCCTCGTACAGTTGCAACTCCTTGCAGATCGTCTCGCGGCTGCGAAGCATTTCGAGCGCTCGATTGCATCGATTATGCCGTATGAAGCGGCCGGAAGTTCTCGCAATCTCCACCTCGCTGTGGAAAAGAATCGCTGCATGAACGCCATAAGCTTGCTGCTCCAAGTAGTCGTTCTTCAACTGGCGGTTCATATGAATTTGATATTTCTCCGAATATCTTGCCTCATAATAATTGCCTTTCAGCCGCATAAGGTCCGAACGCATTAACGAGGTCTGCAATAAACCCCGGTGATGTCCAATTTCAGAACAAATCGCTTCTCTTCTATCGAGCAAGCGAAGCGCCGCGTCGATCCCTTCCTTATTGCCGATATAGATGATTTCAAACTGCAGCCACACTTGCTCGCCAAGACACTCCTGCAGCGCATCGCGATTGCCTGTCGCCAGGCAGAGCTGTTCCAGCTCCTTCAATTGCTCTGCAGCCTCATCCAATCGAAAGCGTATCCGGTTCATCTCCGCACGGCGAATTAAGTATTGTTTGCGCCCTTCGAAAGTTGCCAGTCGGCCAAGAAGCTCCCGCTGCTTCGATAGCAGCTCGTATGCTTCCTCCATGCGGCCTTGCGAACTAAGCACGCCGGCTTCGAGTCCAAGACAATTTTGCAAACCGTCAATGTAATCATTAGCTAAGCAAATTTCCTTTTGCAGGACAAGCTTCTCCCTACATGCTGGAAAATTACCGCGGTCTTGCAGAATGAGCGCTTGCTTGTACAAAATGTGCTGTAACGTTTTCAGTTCATTGCTTTCTCTATATCTATCTTCGGCATTCGAATATAACGCAAGAGATTCATCGGGATAACTGTCGGCGAGAAGCTCTGCAAGAAGCAATACAATCTCTTTGGCGTAATCCGCTTTGTTATACATGACATTGCTGTACATGTAGGGCAGCTTTACCTGTTCGATGCCGGCATTCTCCCAAGGAAGCGTCCTCTGCTCCAGCGTCGATAATACTTCCTTCACATAATAGGCGTCTTTGTTCCAGGCTGCGAGCAGGAAGTCCGTATCCTGATACTGATGTTTGAGAAGCTCCCACTCATTTGCTTGAATGTATTGCCAAGGCAGTTCGTCAATGAGACGGCCTTTATTTTCTAACCCGATCTCGCTTTGGAAGTAGTTTATAATTTGTCCTCGAGCATACGACACATCTTGCGATTGTCTGCCATACCGCCTCTGAACAGCGATCCGCATATACATATGATAGATGCGAAGCGGTCCGGAACGATGCGTCAAGTAAGGCTCTAGCGCAACCATGAACGTTGCCCATATCGTATCCGGAATTTTGTGTCCGATGCGGCTCCATATGTGCTTGAGCTCACTGTAAAGCAAGCCGGAACGCGAAGACCATAACAGCAGCAGCGTATTTTTTACGAAGCCCGGAACGATCCATTCGTCATACACACGCTCGAAACGACTCAATATTTGTTCATAGAGAACGTCAGGCGTCTCTGCTTGCAAATAATTAGCCAGTTCGTTCTGCAGCCTGCTTCGCGAATCTCCGATCAGTCTTATTTCTTCCAGAAGAGCCCGCAAAAACAACGGATTATTCGTTTGCACCGATTCAACAATCGCTTTATGCTCCCGCGGTTCAAGCGATTTGCCGTGCATTACGGTCAGCACTTGATTAATGATCTGTTCCTTCTGTTCTCGATTGAGCGGCCCGATCTCGAGAGACTTCCATTTGTCGTGCTTCGGCGCGCAATTGGTTGTACTGGAAACGACGATCAGAACGTTGTTCGGCACTTCAAGCGGCAGCCAGCTGAAAAACTCCTCGTCTGCTGCATCTTCGAATTGGTTAATCGCGTCGATCACAATCAGCAGCTTCTCCGTCGCCGGGACGGAATTTAGGCATCTTAAGAATGCATCTCTAACGAGATCAGCTTGAATGGGATTGTCGATGCGCAGCGCAAATAAACCGTTCATCTCGGCGATCAGCCTCTTCACCGTGCCGAGCGCGGTCATACTGTTCCTCGTGAGACCGACGAAATGAGCAATGCCTTGAAGCGAGCTCTTGCCTTCCGCCTGCTCCTCGAGCTTCTCATGCATCCAGTTGCTAAGCAGCGCAGACTTGCCCAGCCCCGACATGCCGTGCACCACGATAGACTTGCCTTCTGCTAGCACAAGGCGATCAAGCTCCTCGAAATAATGCGAGTTTTTGATAAACGTTTCGTTTACGAGATTCAAGGCATTCACCTCATGCTCGTACCGTTCACGTTCTACATCGTCTGCTCGCTTCTCCTCGGGAAACAAACTATTAATAAGATGGATGAAATCACGTTTCACCYATTGTCCAAGCTCCTGTCTGTCTCGGAAGCCGTCTCTGCAAGTAACGCCGCTGGCCTTAATATCTTGTTTAAGCTGCGCAAGCTTGCTCTGCCGATCCAGCATCAGCTCTTTCGCTCGCGCTTCGTCTAGGTCGCGCACTTCATCTCCCCGCACTTGCTCTACGTATTTATAAAGTTCATCTTCGGCAACCGTCTCCAGGAACGCAGGATCGCGGAAGTAGAAGAAGCCGTTGCTGAGCACGGAAGGTTGCGAGAGCGCATGGCGAATCTCAATCTCCGTTATCGAACGGTCCATATAAGGCGCCAGCTCCGGATATTGATGAACAATATGTTCCGGATACGAATGCGACGAGCCGTACCTCTCTCCGAGTATACCGACGAAGAACGGAATGCAGCTGTCAATCTCACTTAAACAGATGGGCAGCACTTCCTTAGCGTGGATCTTCTCCTCTTGGATGCCCCATCGCAGGTCTACTTCGCTCCACACGACACCGCGCTTTGCGCATATACTCCTTAATTCGGGAAAAATATTCGTGACCAGCTCGTCACGCTCCGCATCCATATCGAGAAACGGCGACGATAAGAACAGTCTGATGCCTCTTTTTGCACCTTGCACTTGCTTCCGTGCAGCCGTCATATTAGTGCGCTCCTTTGGGAATCCGTGTCAGCTCGTTGACGTATATCTCTCTAGTGAAGTTCGTATATTGCTGTTCTTTGCGCTTCTTCATCACATTGACGTTATAGAAACGTTTGTGCAGATGCCCTCTTATTTGCACAAACTCGCCAACGATCAGATCCGCGTTCCGTTTAGCTATCTCTCCCCAGCAAGTCAAATGCAAATAACTTTTGAAGCCATGTGCATTTACGGTTATACCAAGGTTCAAATATGGAATTTTCCGCGCCCCGTGTTCTGGAAAGTATGAAATCACTTTATTGATATGTCCTTGAATATGGACTTGATTGACCCCTTTTTGCACTCTGTTATCATCCGCTTTCACGGGCTGCATAGCAGTCACCATAACCTGACAAGCGGTATGCGGTGATTTCTTCGTAACCGTCAAATGCTCGTTAACTTCGTATAAGTATTCGGCATCCTCACCGCGAAGCTTATTCCCTTGTGACTGAAATAACGTATCATGAGGCATAAAAGGGATGAGTCCGCGATTTACGAGCTTATCCCAATCGATGATTTCCCCTTTGCCGGACACAGGAACTCTCGTAGTCGGATATTCTCGAAACAAATTATAATAATGCTCTACTGCACTTTGATATAGCTTATCTACGTTATAACCCTTTCTATCATAAACACTGCTTATCACCGCGCCTTCCAGCCGTACCGAATCCCCTGCCTTATATGGAACATCCTTTCGGTCGAACCATACAAGATCGAGCTCATCAACGGCTCCGTTAGGCCGTTTTGCCTCCATCTTCATGCTATGTATTAAACGTTTGCCCGTCTGCATGGGCTGCCCAGGGACGTAGGTAAGTACGCCTACAAGCTCAATCCGATTAAAGTAAAGATTAGTGTTCGTATTCATCCGACTCTTCGACTCTCCCCCGCAATCCTTCATTTATATAGTATACGAAATAGAGCGTTACACTACGGTTACAGCATCTACGATCAGAAAACGGCTGCCATAGATGATGCTAAAGCATCACCCAGGCAGCCGTTGCGGCTTACTATATTAGATTAATCTCCAACCGGGAACCAGTTCGTCGGTCTTACGATCATCTCCCATAACGGGGTTGGCACGGTCAGATCCGCTTGCCCGCTTCTCGACAGCTTCGTTCTAATCTGCTCCTCTTGTCCGCTCTCCACTTTTTCCACCCATTCAGGCTCCATAATGAGCTCCCGCCCAATCGCGACAAGCGGTACGACTTCAAGCGTACGAAGCGCTTCGTCAGGCGTGCGAATCGAGCCTACCCCGATAATCGGTACGAGATGCCCTACGCGCTCTTGAATCCACTCGAGACGAGATTTGATAGGCTCAGCTCCGCGTTTTGGCAAAGAATCCGCCTCCATGAGCGATATATGCAGGTAGTCTAGATCCTTCCTTGCCAATTCATCCACAAGCCTAAATGTATGCTCCATCGTAATGCCCGGAGTCGTCGCTTCCTCAGGGGAGAACCGATATCCAACGAGGAACGGTTCCTTCGCATGCTGCGCTGCAACTCGTTTCACTTCATCAACAACCGCTAACGGGAAGACGAGGCGTCTGTCGATATCGCCGCCATAACGGTCATCCCTCGTATTCGATTGCTCGGAGAAAAACTGCTGCAGCAAATATCCGTTAGCGCCATGAATCTCCACGCCGTCGAACCCAGCTTCAATAGCCCGTCTTGTCGTTGCGCCGAAATCGCGCACAATCGACTCGATCTCTGACTCCGTTAACGCTCTTGGCACAACGCCGTCATTTTGTTCGGAAGCAACGGCGCTTGCGCCGACGACATCGCCGCCAGGCACTAACGCTGCCGGGCACAATCTGCCTCCATGATAAATTTGAAGCACTGCTTTAGCGCCCTTTTCCTTAATGGAGGCCGCTACGCGGCTCATGCTTGGAATCATTTCATCGCGATCGCCCGCGAATTGACCGGGAAAGCCTTTGCCATTCGGAGATACGTAGATGCAGGCCGTTACAACCATCCCCACGCCGCCCGCTCTGCGTTCATAATAATGAAGCTCATCCTCAGATACCGTTCCGTCCTCAAGGGAAGAAAAGTTAGTCATTGGAGCCATTACGATTTTATTTTTTATCTGAACACCGCTTTTGAACGTAAAGCTTTCGAACAGTGGTTTGTATTGTTCCTTCATTTCAACACTCCTCATTGTATATACTTCATATATAGCTTCAGCTCAAACTGTAACTATTTTGTATACTGTACTATATTATGATACAGTTAGACTGTCAAGCGTTAAATCTCACTTGAAAAAATAAGCAATTACCCGCTTGACAGTTCTAACTGTATATTATATTATTACAGTAACAACATTGATTACAGTTAAACACATTTGAATAGGGGCGGTGGAAAAGATGAGATTTGAAACAAGCGATTGGGTACAAGGAAGAACGAGCAACGGAGAATTAATTCAAGGATTTATCGAGCATATCGATTCTCTTGAAGGAATCGTCACCGTGCAGGTTATTAAATCGGACAATGAAGATTCAGTAGGCAAACCTACCGCCGTTCGCGAGCATTGGATCAAAAAAATTCCCGAAGACGCACCACTGAATGCACAGCAATTGTTAAGCATGATCGATCTTGCTTTGGCGACTAGAGATGAAGCTTGGTTCATAGAGCTGACCGATCAACTGCAGGCCGTGAAGCTGCTGGACAACTACGATAGCCGCAACAAGAACAATGCTAAGCATTCCCGACTAACGTCGTTTATATAAGAGTGAGAGGCAAGCCGGCTTAAACGCCGGCTTGTCTTTTTGTTTGCCATTTTTTTCATATGCATGCAGACGATTTGTATCGCTCCGCGACATTGATTACAATGATAGGTACAGCCATTCAATAATGGAGGGATGCATGATGCACAGAAAGTCATTCCATCTTCTTGTACTGCTAATGATTTGCTTAATCGTTGCGGGCTGCGGCTCGAACCAGGCCAACAATACGAATGTGCCAAACGAAACCCCGCCTATCCAATCTACCGAACCCGAACCAACTGCTACAACCGCCGCTCAGACCGATCCGCCGCCTGCCGAAACAGCAAAACCCGTTATCGATCCTATACAGGAGCAGATTGATGAAATGACCCTTAATGAGAAGATCGGCCAAATGATCATTATCGGATTAGAAGGTACGAAAGCCGATAAGGAAGCCATTAAAATGATTAAAGAGAATAAGATTGGCGGTTTTATTTTGTTCAAAGACAACATGAGCAGCGCTGACCAGATCATCTCCCTGCTGAATGCGCTTAAGTCCGAGAACGAATCGAACAAAGTCCCGTTATGGCTGAGCGTCGATCAGGAAGGCGGCAAAGTGAATCGCCTGCCGAAATCCTTTGTTGCCATCCCTACCGCGAAGTCCATCGGCGCAGCGGATAACGACAGCTATACGCAAGCCGTTAGCCAGGCAACCGGTCTAGCGCTTAAGTCGCTTGGCTTCAATATGGACTTCGCCCCCGTTCTCGATATTAACAGCAACCCGAACAATCCCGTTATCGGAAGCCGATCCTTTGGCTCGAATGCAGACTCGGTCATACGTCATGGTATCGGCACGATGGAAGGACTGCGGTCGAATCAAATAGCGGCGGTCGTGAAGCATTTTCCCGGGCATGGAGATACATCGGTCGACTCTCATCTAGAGCTGCCTGTAGTCGGCAAGAGCTTATCCGAGCTGGAACAGTTTGAACTGCTTCCCTTCAAGGAGGCGATCGCTCATGATGCCGACGCGGTAATGGTTGCGCACCTGCTCATTCCGTCCATAGATGATACTAATCCAGCATCCTTGTCCAAAGAGATCATCACCGATTTGCTGCGTGACGAGCTCGGATACGATGGTGTCGTTATGACTGATGATATGACGATGGGCGGTATTATTAACCATCATGATATTGGTGAAGCGGCCGTTCGTTCCATCCAGGCTGGCACCGATATCGTATTAGTGGGGCATGACAACGTAATGCAGAACAAAGTGTATAATGCGCTTAAGGCAAGCGCTGCCTCAGGCGAACTAAGCAAAGAAAAGATCGATGAGCATGTCCATCGGATATTGGCGCTGAAAGCCAAGTATGCGCTAAGCGATAACGATGGCCCAATAAGCAACATCGACATGGATACGATTAACGAGCGATTCAACGATGCTCTGAGCTTCAACAAGAAGTAAACCCGATCCGCGCAACATAACAAAGGGGCGTTCGCCTTCGAACGCCCCTCAGCTATGCCGCTTATTACAATCGTTGCTTCACAACGGTTTTCGCATAATACTCTTTTAATATGTGCTCCGCTTGTTTCCCGTATATACCAAATCCCCGATTTGATGCAGCATCCTCAGCAGCGTACAGCTTCGCGCTCCAGTCCCACCAGAAAAATCCGGCGAACCACGGCTCGTCCCAAAACGCYTGTAGCGTAGATTGATAGAAGTTAGCCTGCTCGCTTTCGCTCGCCGGAAGCTCCTTATGCGTGAAGTCCCACGGCATCGTCGCGCAGCCAAGCGCGCTTCGGCAGCCAATCTCCATGAATACGACTGGCTTATTGAATCTCGCCGACAAGGCGGCAAGCCCCGGCTTATACCGCTCCCAATTGGTTGCCATCGACTGCGCGCTGTCTCCCGGCTTCACGCCAACCGGATAATATGCGCTAGTACCGATATAGTCTACCGCATCGAACCAATCAACACCCTCCTCCTTGCCGTGATTCGCGTTATAAATAATCGGTCCGCTATAGATGGTGCGGAGCTTGGCAATAAGTGTGCGCCACTGTGCAGAGCGCGATTCCGTCTTCACCATCTCGCACCCGATACATAACATTTCGCAGTCCAGCTCTTCAGCCAGCTCCGCATAATGGCACAAGAAATTCGAATAGGATTCGAACCATTTCTCCCAATACGGTGAAGCATCGTTATCGTTCGGGAAGCCGATATGCGCACGCCATATGCCGTCACGTGAATTGACGACCGGCTTCAGACATACTCGAAGCCCAAGACTCTTCGCTTGCTTCACCGCAAACTCAATGTCTCTATCGGTTACCGTATAGCCGTAATCAAAATAAATTTGAGTAGCATGTATCGTATCCTGGTATGTCCAGAATGATAAAGCAATCCACTCGCTACCTGTCTCTCTCAGCTTGCGCATAGAATCGATGGCGTATGGCTGACGATACTCTCCGTGCTTTGAGCCCCATCCATAAGTCATCCCTTTGAAGAAAGGTGCGGTTGTCATCGATAGCTCCTCCTTATGCTGCATGTCGTATGTGCAATCCCTCTCATACTAATCCGCAGAGCAACGTCAGTAAATGGAACTATGCGGACTAAATATGGAATTATGCTTGATCGAGCGCTGAGCATAAGAATGCAAAAAGAAGCAAACTGCGCGGAGCAGTCTGCTTCTTCCATTTGCTTTATTATTTCGATGCGACTTTCGCGGTCAATTGACCATCAGCAGACTTGGCAGTTGCTTTGTCCACCGGTGTTGCACGATTTAACTTGCCGACGAACAAGCTTAGCGGCAATGCAACGATGGCAATAATCGTTGCCACTACATACACGTCATTCACGCTCATCGTGAACGACATCATTTCAATATGCAGCGGATCGGTGTCGCCTGCCTTCACGAAATCCGTAGCATGGCCGATCGACCTTGACGTTAACATCGTCGTGAAGATCGCAATCGCGAACGAACCGAATACGTTCCGCGTCCAGTTCGTAATCGCTGATGCGTGTCCGGACAGCTCCGCCGGAATTTGCTCCATCGCCGCGTTGCTCGACGGCATTACGACGAAGGCGATGCCGAGATTTCGAACGACCATCCACCAGATGACGTAGGAATGGGATACATCTACGCTAAGCCAGCTAAGTGCAAGCGTACCGACCGACAAGAGCACGATGCCGATCGACATCAACCAGCGCGGACCGATAATGCCGTACAGCTTGCCGACAACGGGCATCAACAGCGCCATAGCCAGAGAAGCCGGGAGAAGTATCATCCCCGTGTCCATGGCTGATACATGCTGGATGCGTTGCAGGAATATTGGGGTAAGCAGCGTACCCGAATATAAGCTGATTGTAATAATGTTCGCGATAATCGCATTCAATGTAAATCGTCCGTTCGCGAACACGCGCAAATTCAGAAGCGGCGTCTCCGCGGTCAATTCACGCCATATGAACAAGATCAGTGAAATACCGCCAACTACGAACAAGCCAATAACCTTGATCGAGCTCCATCCCCAGCCATGTCCTTGCCCTAACGCTAACAGCAAGGATGAGCTGCTTATGATAACAGTAATGAATCCGATACCGTCGAACGCCTTTGGCACATTCATACGGTAATAAGGAATATAGGCATATACAAAGCCGATCGCAATAAGTCCAATCGGAATGTTCATTAGGAATAGCCAATKCCAATTGAAGTTCTCAAGCACCCAACCGCTGATCGTTGGTCCGAAGGCTGGAGCGAGCATCGCGGACAAGCCCCAGAAGGCTACAGCCATCGCTTGTCTTTCCTTCGGAATAATTTGATAAATAATAGACATCGTAGCCGGAATGATCAAGCCGCTGAACGCGCCTTGCATAACGCGGAACGCGATAAGCGATCCCTCGCTCCAAGCTGCCGCGCACAATACGGACGCAAGCGTGAAGCCAATTAAGGAGTACAAGTATAAGCGTCTATAGCTCAGCTTCTCCCCTAAGTAGCCGGCGATAGGCGCTGTCGTACCCATTGCAAGCATGAAGCCGGTTAGCGTCCACTGCACCGAGCCTAAGGTCGTATGGAAATGATCCTTGAGCGGCTCCAATGCAAGGTTAATACTTGCTGATGCAAGCACGCACAGAAAGGATCCGATAAAGATCGCAAGCATTACCGGCCAGAATCGTACATGGTTAAGATCGTTCTGTTTCATATTGTTCTCTTCACACCTTTTTCTCTATAATGACTTTTCGTTCTTTATAACGATAAAATGTATGCTACTCCAAAATACTTTAGTTGTAAAGTAATTTTCTTTTTTACCAAAAAAAAAGAAGCTGCCTAGGATCCTTTTTCCCAGGCAGCTTCCGCTATATAGCTTTACATTAGGCTAAGCTTCACGTAGAGCCCCTTTCTCTAAATAAAGCACACGATCGCAATAAGACAAAACGCGTTCATCATGAGTTACCATTACTGCAGCGCGGCCTTCGGCCCGCACCTCTTCCGCCAGCATCTTGACGACAGCTGCTCCTCGCTCAGCATCGAGACTCGCCGTCGGCTCGTCGGCGAACAGCACGTCGGGCTTGTTCATTAGCGCTCTTGCAATAGCGACTCGCTGCTTTTCCCCACCTGACAGACGGCTTGGATAGAATCGGCTTCTATGCGACAGTCCCAGCCGCTCTAGTAGTGACTTGGCACGTATGCGCGCTTCCTCTTTCCTTAGGCCAGCCAGCTTGGCAATCAGCAGTAATTGCTCTTCAACCTTCAAGTAGGGGATGAGGTTGGCGCTTTGAAAGACGAAGCCGATCTTGCGGAGCCTTAAATCGGCAAGCTGCTTCGCCTTCAAACCCGAGACTTCTTCGCCGCCAATGAATACTTCCCCGCTCGTTGGCGTAAGCAACGCGCCGGCGATAGACAGAAACGTGCTTTTTCCGGAACCCGAAGGTCCCATTACCGCGATCAATTCGTTTTCCTTCACTTGGAGCGACAGCTTGCTCAGTACGGTAAGCGTTGTACCGCCGTCTTGAAACGTACGGCTTACATCATCCAATTGCAGCTTAATGGCCATTATGTCGTCCTCCCGATAGCTTCTAAAGCGTCTGTCTTGGCAACCTGATACACCGACAGCAATGAACCGGCTAGCGACATGGCGACGAATGAACCGCACACGAACGCCAATGTTCCGCTCTCCAGTTGGAAAGGCAGCGAGTTAGGAAGAACGGCTTCAGCTGCCCATATAAGAAGCAAACTAACCGTCAAACTGCCTACCGAAAGCACCAGCACTTGTCCGACGACACCGGCTACAAGATATTCCGTTTTCGTTCCAATCGCCTTCAGTACGCCGAATTGGCCAGATTTCTGAATCGTGACGACATAGAAAAATACCGCCAGTACAAAAGCCGAAATAACGAACAAAAATACGATCATCATCATTAAAGAGCCCTGTTCTTCCTTATAACCCGGTATTGCCGACACGGCTTCGCCCTTCGAAATCACTTCGACTCCCTCTACTATCGTACGTAACTGGTCAGCCTCATCCTCCGATGCTAGTACGGCAAAAGCGTTGTATTGACCGATGTCGGTACGAGCATCTCTCCCGAGTGCCATCTTGGCCTGCAGCTTGCTCCATTCCAGCGGATTCAGGAACACGACCGGCGTATGGCTGAACGACTGATCGTCGGTATAACCGCTTATTGTCCAGCTTGTACCGCTTGCGTGATCCACAACAACCTTACCAATCGTATAACCCTCCTTCGCTAGCTTGCGATCGACGACAATCGCCCCTTCAATATCCCCCGTCAACGTTTTGCCTTGGGTGACGACGGGGGCGATCCAGCTATCGGGATCAATAGCTATTAACGCGACGTCCGCTTTTCCTTGCCCGTTTTCTTGCGACAATGTTGTCATTTTCAAGTTAAAGGCTGACACGCGTTCCTTCCCCAATACGGCTTCGGCAGCCCCCAGCTGGTGAGCACTAAGTTCCGATCGCATCAATCGATGATCGGCATCATCCTGCAGGATCATATAATCCGCTTCCATATTCTCGATAACCGAACCGTTCGCATAGGCCAGCCCTCGCGCAAGCCCCGTTACGAACAGCACCAGAAAAGAAACGAGCAGCATAATCGTAATGATTAAAGCATATCTCGTCTTGGCGTGACGCATTTCTCTAAGAGCTAGATACATGGCTTTCTCCTCCCTTCGAATAGCTCCAAGTTTAGGAACGCAACATGAACGGAGTGTGAATAACAGATGACAAACGATTACAATGAAGCATAAGAAGAAACGCCTAACGGCTTCTTTTCTATAGACGCCAACGTTTCGTCGAAACGGATAGAGAAAGTATGTGCAATATCATATACTTTCCTATACGTCAAAAAAAAGCCTAACCATCACTCAATCGAAGTGAGATTAGACTTTAGTCGGTTCGCGCGGTTCCGCTAAGTAATACTGTTCACGAGCTTCAAAACCGTATCTCTCGTTAGCTTGTTGCCGCCGGAGGCAATGAGATTAACTGTTGCATGAGCTAAAGTGAGCGGTATTTTGCAAAAATCGAGTGCCGGTCCGCCCTTCAACTCCACGATGTAAGCATCGGCAAGCTTCAGATTGCGGCGAGTGTACGTTATCATTTCTTCAGAGCCCCAGCCGTTAGGGAAAAAGTCTACCCCTCGTTCCAAGTCTTCCTTGCGATTACGCAAAATGTTAACCGCCTGCAAACCTCTGCCGAATGCAACCGCTTTTGCGAAGTCGCTCTTCGTACCGTCGAACCACAGCCAGATTTCGGAGAGCATTTCGCCAACCATGCCGGCAACGCTGTACGTATAACGATCAAGATCCTCTTCCGTATCGATATTCCAGCTCGTATGCACCCAATCGGCCATCTGCTTGGACATTTTGGAAATATAGCGATACACAACCGGCGCAACCGTCGGAGGGCATAACAACGCCCAATCATGAAGCATCATCGTTACTTCAGGCAGCACTTTGCTGTGCGGAGCAAGCACTTCCTGCGTCTTCTTAACGACATCCTCGGATTGAAACGCCTCGTGGATCGCTAACAGCAGCTCCACCTTCAGATCATCGGGGAGAGTCTCGTGGTCCTCAATCTCATCGATCGCTCTCATACACAAATAAGCAGAACTAACAGCTTCTTTCAAGCCTGCTTTCAAACGGTTAATGGGAATAAAAAAAGTACGGCTTGTCTTTTTCAACATCTTCATTGCGGCGTTCAGGGTTACTACTCCTTCCACAAAGCAGCTTTTCTTTTTGCTTGATTAATCACTTATTTTTATGATAGCATATTTCATTCTAGTTTCAACGTCATTCTGAAATAATATACTCCATTGCCATCAAAGAATGGCAAATTGGCATCGTTTGACTCGGAATGTCGGGATAGCGGAAGCGTGAACGGGCAACCATAATGCCGAACCCGCACGACATCATACTTTGCCGAGGAGCTGATCGAATTTCATGAAGAAATACGTTGCGCTGGCTGCTTTGTTGCTTGTTACTGCTTGTTCCTCCACGCCTAACACGGTTGAAAAACAATCGACTGGCGAGCATATGCGGATCAACAATTATGCCAATACGCGGACAACCATCCCTCATACCGACAGCAATATGAAGATCAACTCGCAGAATGGCACTTTTTCTTCTTCTCTTACGTATCCACACGGACAGCCGGACAATACGATGAGAACAAGATCGCTTAACTTGCCTGACTGGCTGATGGGAAGAATACAGATCGGTTATCCGGGCGGTACTACGAATGATGGCAATTACAACTACGGAAATGGCAATTATGTACAAAATCCTTCCAATTCACCGGCTCCAACCGTAACGAACGCTCCGAACGCGAACCCGAATACGGGCACTAGCCAAGGTACGGGCGATTTCGAGCAGGAAGTGCTGAAGCTTGTTAATGCGCAGCGTCAGAGCGCTGGGCTTGGTGCGCTGAGCATGGATGCGAAGCTTGCCAATATGGCGATGGTCAAAGCAAAGGATATGTTCGACAACAACTACTTCGATCATAACTCGCCGACATACGGGTCGCCATTCGATATGATGCGCCAATTCGGCATCACTTATCAATATGCAGGCGAAAATATTGCCAAAGGCCAGCCTACCCCGCAGCAAGTCATGAACGACTGGATGAATAGCCCGGGCCACCGAGCGAACATTCTTAAGTCGAGCTTCACGAAGATCGGCGTCGCTTATTACAAAGGTGAATGGGTGCAAGAATTTATCGGCTAAAATATGCGAAAGCCTGCCTGACTGCAGCAGTCAGGCAGGCTTTCCTTATTCATTCATTAATATTAAAATACTTTTGTTGTCCAAGACTCGCAATTCCAAGTTTCCGTCACAACATCCCGATAAAATTCAGGTTCGTGGGAAATAAGCAGAATGCTGCCTTTGAAGGCTTTAAGCGCTCGTTTCAGTTCTTCCTTAGCATCCACGTCCAAATGGTTCGTAGGCTCATCAAGCACGAGCAGATTCGTTTCGCGGTTAATGAGCTTGCATAGGCGAACCTTTGCTTTCTCGCCGCCGCTCAGTACTGCGATCTTGCTCTCAATATGTTTAGTCGTTAGTCCGCATTTAGCAAGCGCCGCACGCACCTCGAATTGCGAGAAGGAAGGGAACTCCTTCCATACCTCTTCGATACAGGTGTTGTAATTCGCTTCCTTCATCTCTTGCTCGAAATAGCCGATGTACTGGTGCTCGCCGCGTTCGACCGTTCCTTCAAGAGCAGGGATTTCACCTAAGATACTGCGCATAAGCGTCGTCTTACCGATACCGTTCGCACCGACAAGCGCAATCTTCTGTCCGCGTTCCATCCGCAGATCAAGCGGCCTGGAGAGCGGGCTGTCATAACCGATAACGAGACCTTTCGTCTCGAAAATAAGTTTGCCTGACGCTCTCGCGTCTTTGA
The DNA here is from genome assembly GCF_052115185.1 of Paenibacillus sp. 2TAB19. Taxonomy (NCBI): domain Bacteria; kingdom Bacillati; phylum Bacillota; class Bacilli; order Caryophanales; family Paenibacillaceae; genus Paenibacillus; species Paenibacillus sp. 2TAB19. The sequence goes on from NZ_JBFRGE010000011.1 coordinate 78,088, forward strand.
AGTTGAATTGCGGCTTCGGCTTCTCGGCCGCAAGCTCGATGACTTCCATCTTGTCGAGCTTCTTCTGTCTCGACATCGCCATGTTACGTGTTGCAACGCTCGCTTTGTTGCGCGCGACGAAATCCTTCAAGTCTGCAATCTCCTGTTGCTGACGCTTATAAGCCGATTCCAGCTGTTGCTTTTTCATTTCATGCACTTGCTGGAAGTGGCTGTAGTCGCCTACATAACGGTTCAGCTCTTGGTTTTCCATATGGTAGATCAGGTTGATAACGCTGTCCAGGAACGGAATATCATGCGAAATAAGAATGAAGGCATTCTCATATTCTTGCAAATAACGCTTCAGCCACTCAATATGCTGTTCGTCCAAGTAGTTGGTAGGCTCATCGAGCAGAAGCACGTCTGGCTTCTCGAGCAGCAGCTTAGCAAGAAGCACCTTCGTGCGTTGACCGCCGCTTAGATCGTTAACGTCCTTGTCGAGGCCGATATCCGTAAGTCCAAGACCTCGAGCCGTCTCATCGATCTTCGCATCGATCATATAGAAATCCTGATTCGTCAGCGTATCTTGAATCGTGCCGACATCCTCAAGCAACTGCTCAAGTTCTTCCGGCGTTACATCGCCCATTCTCGCGTAGCTGTCGTTCATCTCTTGCTCCAAGTCGAACAAGTATTGGAACGCGCCCTTCAATACATCCCGCATTGTCATGCCTTTGCTTAGTACGGCATGCTGGTCAAGGTAACCGACACGCATCCTTCTCGACCACTCGACCTTGCCGTCATCCGGTTGCAGCTTGCCTGTAATAATGTTCATGAAGGTGGACTTGCCTTCGCCGTTGGCGCCGATCAGCCCGATATGCTCGCCCTTAAGCAAGCGAAACGACACGTTATTGAAGATCGCACGATCCCCAAAGCCGTGGCTTAGTCTTTCTACGTTTAATATGCTCATTGATTAACACCTTTTCTTCAATTATTAGTCTCGTTATATTATAAGCGGAGGACGGGGACAACTCAATGGGAGATCGAACAATTTCCGACAATAGGAAGCATTTTATGCGCTAATAAAAAAGCTGCTCCCTCATAAGGAGCAGCGGATAAGAAATGCTCAACGCACGGCTGCAATCCGATTAATCTCTTCGCTATCGATTATCGCCTTGCCATGGCCATGCTTGGCAACCTTGACCATCGCCCAAGCCAAATTATCCGAGGTCGTGACCGATTTCATACGCTCCATCAATGGATATAACGGCTTCAATATGACGTAGAAAAATTGGTACAGCTTCGTCTTGGACTTTACGCCATGCTTCGGCAATATCGCGCCGGGACGGAACATATACGCACCCTTGAAAGGAATCTTCAGCAAATCATTTTCCGTCTTGCCCTTCACTCTTGCCCACATGCTTCGGCCCTGCTCCGTACTGTCCGTCCCTGTGCCCGTCACATACAGGAATGTCATTTGAGGGTTTAGCTTAACAAGCGTACGCGCTACACTCATCGTAATATCGTAAGTAATGGCCCGATACTTCTCTTCGGACATGCCGGCAGAGGATACGCCAAGGCAGAAGATGCAGGCGTCATAGCCGGTAAGCTGATCCTCGATCGCAGCTAGGTCAAGTAAATCTTTATGTATAATCTCCGTAAGCTTAGGATGCTGCTTCCCCGTCCCGCTTCGCCCAACTGACAGCACGTTTGTTACTTCAGGATCAAGCAAACATTCGCGAAGCGCGCCTTGACCGACCATGCCTGATGCGCCGAATAGGAGTACATTCATTGCCTATCGCTCCTCTCAAATTCCTCCTTTAAGTATTGCGAAACGATCTATTAAAGTCAACTCAACCTACAAAAGCAAAAAAAGTCCTGCCAACCACCGACAGGACTTCACTTTCCTACTGAATCAAATATTTGATTAGCCTTTAACCGATCCAGCGGTCATACCGGCTACAATTTTCTTATTGAAGAAAATAAACAGCAGCAAAGGCGGAATCGTAATAAGCAGTATGTTCGTAAACAACAAATTCCACTGCGACACGAACTGGCTCGTGAAATTGTAGAGTGTGAGCTGAACCGTCGCGTTTTTGGAACCCGGGAAGAAATAAAGCGGATTCGTGAAATCGTTAAAGATAGAGACGGACGACGTAACGATAATCGTTGCTGTGACTGGCTTCAGCAGCGGAAGAATCATTTGGAAGAACAATCGGTATCCACCAGCGCCGTCAATCGTTGCCGCTTCGTCGATCTCGCGGGGAATACCGCTCATAAAACCGCGATAGAGAAGCACGCCGAAAGGAAATCCGAGCGCAACCTCTACAAGCACAATACCGGTCATCGTCTTGAATAAGCCAATCCCGTCAAGTACCCATATAGTTGGCACGATGGCAGGAGGGATAATAAGACCTGCAAGGACGAAGAAGCTAAGCCATGGGGTGAATCTGTCTCTGCGGCGCTGCATGACGAAGCCGGTCATGGCACAGACGACGACCATTATGACGATTGATAGAACCGTCAGCAAGGTGCTGTTGTAGAACGCTCGAACGAGCATATAATCGCGAACCGAAATAACCTCGACAATATTATCCCAGATATGAATGCGGGAAGGCCATGAGAGGTTCATAAGCGACGCTTCCTTCGCATCCTTCATTGCATTAACGATGATGAAATAGAAAGGCACCCAGAAAATAATGATTGACGCTAGGATTGCGATAATTTCAACGATGAACTTGCGGGAGGATCGAATCATAGGTCAACCTCTTTTCTGTTCAAATATGCCGTGAGTGGATATACGAGTAAGGTTACGAAGATAAATAATATAACGTTGCCCGCTGTCGCTAAACCGTAGAATCCGCCCTGATATTGCTTGTAAATAACCGATGCAAGCACGTCCGTCGTGAATCCCGGTCCACCCTTCGTCATCGCCCAGATCAGATCGAAGGAACGCAAGCCGCCTATAAAAGCAAGCGTAATGACCGAGTTCGTTGCCGGTCGGCTCAAGGGAACGATAATATTCCAGAACTTATTGAAAGCATTGCCCCCGTCTATTTGCAGCGCCTCGTAATACTCTTCCGGAATCGACATAATGCCTGCAATATAAATAACGGTAGCGAAGCCTACACCCTTCCATACATCAACAAAAGCGACGGACAGCAGCGCCATCCGCGTATCGCCGAGCCAGTCGGGTCCGGCAATTCCGATTGCGCTTAATGCGGAATTGATAAGCCCTTCGGTCGGATGCATCATCATGCTGAAGGCCGTTCCGATCGCGATCGTACTGACCAAGGTCGGGAAAAACACGACCGAGCGAAGATACGCTTTGGACTTGATCTTCGATGTGAGGAACACACCTAGCAGCAGACCTAATACGACTTTAAGAACACAGGTCACAAGTGCGTAAATGAACGTATTTTTGAATCCRATCGTAAGTGATGGCTCTTGAAAGAACGTAATGAAATTATCAAAGCCGATAAACTCGTAATCGAGCAACGACCATCTTGTCATGCTGAAGAAAAAGGACATGAAGGTCGGCAATATAAAGATAATGAAATAAATGATAGCTCCAGGCAGTAGGAAGGTATACGAATAGTTCCTTTTCCATACCTTGTTCATGCTGTCCCCTCCCGATTGTTCGATAAAGTCGKCCCTGATTGAAGATCAGGGCCGACTGTGCCGCTATTCAATTGCCCTTATTTATTACCAGCCTTCAATTCCAAGCTGCTGCGCTTGCTTCTCTACGTCCTTGTCATACAGCTCAGCGCCTTCCTTAGCTGGTCTGAAGCCCGCACCCACCTCGGTCGTGATTTGCGGCAAGCTAGGTCCTTTGAGCGGCGATACGAACTCAAGCGCAGGAGCCGTCTTGTTGTTCTCGAAGTACGGAAGCATATCCTTGACGATTTGCGAAGTATCTTCCGGCATTTTAGCGTCCTTAATCAGATATGGACCGGTCGGTTTCGACACTTTTGCCCATACTTCCATTGCCTCTGCCGAAGCGACGAATTCGACGAATTTCTTCGCTTCTTCCAGATGCTCCGTATTTTTGTAAATATACGCGCCGCCAGGCATCCAAGCCGTCAAGCCGTTATCGTCCGCGTTGTCGCCAGGCTGAGCGAAGAAACCGATATCGTTAAGCGTATCTGGATAGTTTTGTTCAAAGACAGGCACCGCGAAAGTCAGCATCGGATAATGCGCGCCTTTGCCCTCTGCCAGCATTTTCACGCCCGCATCGTAGGTTGTCGCCTTGAAATCCTTGTTMAGATAACCTTTATCGAACACTTCCTGCAGCTTCTCGAAGCCTCTCAAGGCAGCTGGCGTTGTTGCGAATTTGGCTTTATTAGCCGTATACTCCTCAGCGAAAGCCGGCGCTTGCGCTTGTACGTTATAGTAATCGGCGAGAAGAATCAGTTGGCTGGTCCAGTCGTCCTTGTACGTGCCGATGACCGGCGTAATGCCTGCTGCTTTGATCTTCTCGTTGTTTGCCATGAGCTCATCCCATGTTTTCGGAACGGAAAGACCTAGATCCGCATACACCTTTTTGTTGTAAAACCAACCGCCGCCCATTGCCGCTCCTGCAGGCGCGCCGTACACTTTCCCGTCGAAAGCGACCGTCGTCTTGAAAGTATCAAGAACATTAGCCATATACGGCTCGTTCGTGAGGTCCACCATATTTTGTTCCGGATTTAAAGCCTGCATAAGAGATCCGGAGTTATAGAAGAAGACGTCGTTCATATCGCCGGTCGATAGACGAGTTTTGACGAAGTTGTCGCCTTCGCCGCCGCTGGGACGAGTTTCATGCTCGACCGTAATGTTCGGAAATTTCGCCTCGAACGCTTCGATAACTGCTTTGGCCGTATTCACCGCATCCTGCGTATTGTCAGTCAGCAATGAGATCGTCACTTTCTTGTCGGAAGCGCCGTTATCGTTAGTTGCCGGTGCCGACGTTGCATTGTCATTAGCTGCTGGCGCCTGGTTGTCGTTCGTTCCGTTCGAGTTGCTGCCGCAAGCTGCAAGCATGCTTGTCATCAGTACCCCGCAAAAAAGAGTAATCAAGCCTTTTCTTGTATTCGTCATATGCTTAAATCCCCCTGATTCTTCGAAATTAATATGGCAGTTAGGGCCCGGGTACCCTCTGATATGATTATAAACCGGATGTTGTATGCGTTTGCAGTGCTGCATTTCATCGATTGGTGTCTGTTTTTTTTGGATACCAATGAATATGTACATAAAAATAGGGAGTCACGACGGATTCCCTAATTCATCCTTATATTGACCCGGCGTTAACCCTGTATACTTTTTGAATACCTCGGAAAAATGCCGATACGTATGATAGCCGACCTTCTCGCTCGCTTCATTCACCTTCAACCCTTTGGCAAGCAGGATCTTCGCATATTCCATCCGATAGCGGGTCAAAAACTTAATATACGTTTCACCCATCACTTCCTTGAACAGCACGCTCAAATACGTTGCATTCAAGCCGACATGGCCTGCAACCTCCTGAAGAGACAAATCACGCGAAATGTTCAGCTCGATATATGCTCTAGCTTGCTCGACGGCAGCATGCTTCGTTTGTTCTCTCGATTCCATTGTCAAGTCAGCGATCTTCTCGATTTGCTCGCGAAACCATGGAAGCAGCTGTCCGCTGACAGCCATTTCTCGGATTTCAACATGAGGCATGTAACGGCGCTGGAACTCATCCGCCTTAGCGTCCAAGCCCGATTCATGAGCAGCCTGCAGCGTCATATAAATAAGCTTCAGCATCTCCCGCTCTATGATTTCCGGGTCAACCTTCTCGTTTTGGATCCACGCGATAAAATAATCAATTTGCTCCAGCAATCCAGCCTTATTGCCCGCACGGATGCTAAGTACGATTGCTTCTTCCCGCTCGCTCAGCCCCTTAGGTGTTGTCATCGCCTCGCCGAGCTCCTCGAACCGAACGATCCCTTTCGTCTGCAGTAAGCGAGCCGAACGCAAAGCGCGAACCGCTTCCTTACAGCTTGTTGACGCTTGCTCTAGGTCCGAATACGTATGGCCAATCCCTATCGCAATCGCTTCTTGGTCATTAAGATCAACATCGTAAGCCAGCCACTCCCACCATTCATGAGTAGGGTGCTCATAATGAAATAACGCAAGCCAATGCTCCTGGCCATGCTTGACAGCAACCGCCTCTACCTGATCGTGCTTCGTCCAAACAAACCTTCCGCTATAGGCCAGAACCGTAACGCCTTTAATCCGCTCGACATCCGGTCCAAAGCAGGAGCGCCACTTCGGCATCGATTCTATGCCTGTCAGCAGCAAGTCCAGCGTCGCCTTTTCCAGCAGCTCCTGCTTGCTCTCTTCCCATTTTTGCTTAATCGCCAAGTTTTCCTTCTGCTCTTCCTTTTTTACCAACATTTTACGGATCGCCTTTTCGATACTTTGAATTGTAATAGGCTTATCCAAATAATCAGCAACGCCCAGTTCTATAGCTCGCCGAACGTATTCGAATTCATTAAAGCCACTGAAGACGATGCAGTACGTGTTCGGAGCTTCCTTCATGACCGCCTCGATTAATTGCAGACCGTCCATACCGGGCATGCGTATATCCGTCAGGATAATGTCAGGCTGCACCTTTCGGAACAGCTCAAGCGCACTGTAACCATCGCTTGCCGTACCCGCCAGCTCGATGCCGAAGCTGGTCCAATCGATCATCGCTTGCAACCCCTTAAGCACGATATACTCGTCATCGAATACGACCGCTTTAAGCATGTCCAGCGCCTCCTTCTTCCTGGTATTTAAATCGTATTTCAATTTTCGTGCCAGCGTTTGGTTCGCTTGCGATAAGGAATGAGCTCGTTTCCCCGTAGTACAACAGAATACGTTCCTTTACATTGCTAAGTCCGTAGCCTTGCTCGGTCTTTGCCATATCTTCGATACCGACTCCGTCATCCTCCACGGTGAACTGCACGAACTCGCCGTCTCTGCGTCCCTTTAAGCTGATCGTACCTTCGCCAACCTTAGGCTCCAAGCCGTGGTAAATCGCATTCTCGACTAAAGGCTGCAGCAGCAATTTCAAAATTTCGATGCCCATTAGAGCAGGCTCCACATCCTCTATATATTGAAAGCGATTATTATAGCGTATATTTTGAATCGTCATATAGTGCTCGACATGCTTCAATTCTTTGTACAATGGAATCGTTTCCTTGCCTTTGTTCAAGCTGAGCTTGAAGCTTTCCGACAACGAGATGGCCATCTGGGCAACATCATGATTATTCTGTAGCGTCGCCATCCAATAGATCGAATCTAACGTATTGTACAAGAAATGCGGCTTTATCTGAGCTTGGAGAGCGCGAAGCTCGGCATCGCGTTCCTTCAGTTCCGAATGGAGCAGTCTTTCGCTGAGCTCCTCGTTAACAGACGACATTCGCTTGAACGACTCTCCGATCGCGCCGACCTCATCCTCTTCGAATGTTTCGTCGAAATCCCGTGTGCCCGTCGTCCATTTCACCATCATTTTTTTGAGCTGCAATAGCGGCTTCGTAATGCTGCCCGAAATAATGAACGATATGACCAGCGCAATGAATCCGATTACAGAAGCAATGAGCGCCGTCGCCCAGCCAATCTTGTTCGACTCCTTCAACAGATCCTGCATGGCGATTACATGGATGAATATCCATCCCGTCGTCTCATTCTCGTAGTTGACGCTCAAGTAACCCTGATCCTGCAGTCTGCGGTACGTTGCCTCAAGATTGTCATTGGTCTGCTGTTCTATCATTTTAGATTGCTTCGGATAGATCACTTGGACCTTGTCGTCGGACGAATCGATAGCGAGGAATTCACCGCTGTAATGAATGTTTCTCGTAAATATCGTATCGAAGATGGACTTCGATATGTTAATAACGAGCAGCCCGATCGGTTCTCCGTTATTCGTATCAGAGTCGCGAAACAGCTTAACCGTAGAGAACGTATTGGACTTGTCCCCCAAGATATTGCTGCTAAAAAAAACGACTCCGCCTTGGCGTTTAAAAGCTTTCTGATACCAGTCGCTCTGTTCGATTTGCTCGTACTTATTCTCACCCTTATAAATACCCGCATCGTCCGATCGGCCTAAGCAATACGCTTCGAACCGAAGGTCGTACAGGCAAATCGAATCGACAAACCTAGAATCGAGGAAGTTGCTGTTTATCATTTTTTGCAATTGATCCATTGTACGATCTTTAATGAGGCTTTGCTCTTCGGCAGTCGGATTTCGACTCGCTCTCAAGTCGTCGCGGATGTCATTGTTCAAGATGACAGATCGATTAAGGTTAATGACATTGCGAAACATTAAGTCTGCTACTTCACTCGATGTGCGAAGATGATCCTGCGTCGTCTGCTTGTTCGTATCCATAAGCGTCTCTTTGGCAATATTGAAGGAAATATATCCGAGAATCGCCAGCGGCGGAACGGATAACAAAATCATGGCGGCGAAGAAACGGCTTCTAATTTTACGAAAGCGAACCTGGACGAACAGATTGTGCAGCCATTGCTTCATCTATATATCCGCCCCCTTGATCGATCATCAGTAAGTATTCATAAATATAACTGCTTCCTTGCACCCTGCACAAGGTCATATGCCAGCCTAATGTCCGCGATCCAAAAAAATCGGACATCCAATCCAAATAAAAAGGACACTGAACATAGATGTCCAGCGTCCCTTATGAATAACATGCTTCTAGCTTTGGCTTTCATTGGCGCTGTCCAACAATACAGCATTGATTGCATTCAAGAAAGCTAGCGCGCTCGCTTTAATGATATCGGTATCCATCGCGCGGCCCGAATACGTCTTGCCCGCGTAATCGATTCGGATATTGACTCTTCCGACTGCCTCCATGCCTCTGGATAGACTGTTGATCTTGTAGTCTTTGAGCTGGACATCAAGGCCAACCAATGACTTGATGACGCTATAGAGCGCGTCGATCGGGCCGTCTCCGCCCGAGCTTCCTTGAACCGATTCCGCGCCTTTTCTCAGTGTAACGGACGCTGACGGACTTACGTCGCCGCTGACGACCTGGAACGACTCCAGCTCGAACAGCTGCTTGCTGCTTGCATCGATCGTACGGTGATTCGTCACGAGATAGAACACATCATGGTCGTATACTTCCTTCTTCGCATCGGCCAGCGTTAGAAACTTGGCGAACAACGCTTCGAAGTCTTCCGCATCGCTCGTATCGAAGCCCATTTTCTCGACCGCGTTTTTGAATGCGTGCCTGCCGGATCTTGCCGTCAAGATCAACTCCATGCTGTCGGCTCCGATATCCTCCGGAGACATAATTTCGTACACCTGCTTATCCTTCAGCAGACCGTCCTGATGAATGCCCGACGAGTGAGCGAAGGCATTGTCTCCCGTAATCGCTTTGTTCACCTGCACATCAAGCCCCGTTAACAAAGTAACGAGTCTCGACGATTTGAGCAGCTCCTTCGTATTAATATCCGTGTAGCAGCCGAAATGGTTTTCTCTCACCTTAAGCCCCATCACGACCTCTTCCAAGGAAGCATTGCCTGCCCGCTCGCCAAGACCGTTAATCGTAACTTCGACCTTCTGGGCACCGTTCTTGATTGCGCTCAGCGTATTGGCCGTAGCAAGACCAAGATCGTTATGGCAATGAACGCTAAGAATGACTTGATCGTTAAGATTTTTCAGACGATCGTTGATTCTGCGAATCAGCTCGCCGAACTCTTCAGGTACCGCGTAGCCGACCGTATCCGGCACGTTAATCATCGTCGCTCCCGCTTTGACGACGGCCTCGATCGTGCTCCACAAATATTCGAACTCCGAACGCGAAGCATCCTCGGTCGAATATTGCACCTGCGGCAGCAGCGTCTTCGCGTATTTGACGGCGTCGACGCCCATCTGCAGCACCGCGTCCTTGGAGCGGCTGAACTTCTTCTCCACGTGAATATTGGATGTGCCCAGCACAATGTGGATCAACGGATTTTGCGCCAGCTTTATACTTTCGTAGACGGCGTCGATATCGCCTTTGACTGCTCTCGCAAGCGCTGTAATAGACACGCTGTCGCCAACGCTGCGGGCGATTTGCTGCACGGCTTGGAAATCTCCGAGCGAAGACGCGGGGAAACCCGCTTCGATGATATCAACGTTCAGCCGCTTGAGCTGCTGAGCGATCTCGATTTTTTGCTGTATGTTAAGCTTGGCTCCCGGCACTTGTTCTCCGTCGCGCAATGTGGTGTCGAATACAATAATTTTACGGCTCATAGGTATGTCCTCCTTGGACTTTACGTATTGGGATTTTGTTCGGTTATATGTGAAGCGAGGCATGCTGAACCCGGAATTCAACACGCAAAAAAGCCCCGTCTCTATGTATAGAGACGAGGCGTTAGCTCGCGGTACCACTCTAATTCATTTCGTTGCGAAATGATCTTCTTCGATGGCTGTCACCATCTATCCCTGTAACGGTGGAATTCCGGCATACCCTACATATCAGGCAGCTGTTCATAGACGAGTTCGAAATGAACGACGTTACCGCTTCGCACCACCCAGCGGCTCTCTGAAAGGTCATAACATTTCTACTATTTCTAATCGTAACATTTGTGGATGAAATTATTTGAATTATATGCCACTGCTCTGCCGTTTGTCAACAACCTTGAACACGAATCTAATTAATGGCGGAACGACAAAGAAAATAAACAGCATGCGGAAAAGCTGATACCCGGCTACCATCGACAGATCGGCATTGATGGCATGGGCGATAATGCCCATCTGATCCATGCCTCCAGGAGCGAGGCTCAGCATAGCGGTCGCTTCGGATACCGATTGAAGCTTTGAGAGCAGGACGCTGAGACCAAGTGCACAGAGAAGCATGAGCAGCCCGCTGGCAATAGCCAAAAGCAGCGTTCTCACTTTATGCTCCAATTGCTGCGGCTTAAGCAACATTCCTACATAGACTCCAATCATTAGCTGGGCGGCATTAACGAACAAGGACGGAAGTTCCGGTCCATGAACGCCTGTGAACTGCAGCGCTGCCGTTCCGATCGCCGGACCGAGTAAATACGCGGTCGGAAACTTGATTTTGTCACCTATCCATGCGCACGCTACACCTACTACCGCGAACAAAATAAGATTAGGAAACAAGCCGCTCCATAATGCAGCCGATGAAGTGGACGCTTCAACAACAGCAGTAACAGTAGTTTCTGCAGTTGCAGATGATCCTGCGTCATAATGACTAATCATTGGACTATAGGCGAGCAGCGGGATGCAGATAACGATCACCATCAACCGTATAACCTGAGTCACCGTAACCATTGTAAGATTCGTGCCCTTCGTCTCTTCTGCCAGCAATATCACTTGAGAGAGTCCGCCCGGCACGCTTCCTAACAACGCCGATTTGTAATCCGAATGAGACAGCTTGGAAATAATAAGTGCGATGAAAGCGCAAAATAGTAGCAATAACGCCGTCATTAACAGCATGGTAGGAAGCTGCAGCGACATCTCGCGCAGTGCTGAACCGGTCAGCGATAATCCAATCGTATATCCGACCGTGATCATAGCCGCTTGCCGCAGTTGTCCCGGCCACACAAGCTTTACTTTCGTCGTATTACATACGATTAAGGTAGCGATCATAGGACCTAACAGCCAAGGTATTGGTACATGAAGCAGCTTGAAAAGAATTCCCCCTGCTAGAGCAGCGCCAAGTGTGACCATAAAACGGCCGAAGCGGCTATTCTTTCTCTTTATCCAAATCATATGTAAGACTCCTCATCATCCTAACATTCACTGTGAAAAACACGCTCAATTCAATCTATAAAAACCAACTAATCCAGCAAATGATTCTAGCACACATTACTTTTCAAGTGCAAACACCTACTACTCACTGCTCCAGCGCGCCTCCACAATTCAATCACGTCCAATCTCCAGCTGGTCCCTCCTCCTCGTCATTCTCGACCGTACGACCCTATCCCTCAAATAAACGCTTTAGACACATCTCCCTTCTGCTCAGGAAACAAGATCCTTCAATTTGAAGCCTTCACCCTCCAGTTCAATAAAAAAATTCGTTCACACCTCAGAGTCCGAACCCATCCCATTTTTCGTGGCGCTTCCACCTCCTCCTTGACTTAAGAACCTATCCCTCAAAAAAACGCTTTAGACAGGCTTCCCAACTGCTCAGGAAATTACTTTTTGCTCTGAAACTTCTGCAACTAGCAGCTAGCAGTATGCGATTAGCATACGACTTGTTACTACTACTCCATTTCGGATTATAGAAATTTCGAGCATCCAAACATTGTTATTTCGTGAAAGCTATGTTAAAATTAAATAAGAACATATGTTCTTATAATTTGGTGGAGGCGATTAATGATGGAAGATGAATTAGTGTTATTTCAACGACAATATTCGGATGAAGCAGCTTGTATTGAACTGTTGCATCGGCTTAAGTGGCCGGCCGGCTTTCGGTGTCCTCGTTGCGATCACAACTCCGCATACACGATTAATACTCGCCGATTGCCCTTGTACGAATGCTCCGGATGCAAGCATCAAACCTCGCTTACTTCAGGTACAGTTATGGACAAGAGCAAGACTCCGCTTAACAAATGGCTTTGTACGATGTATTTAGTTGCTGCATGCAAGAAGAGGATGAATGCTGTTACGCTCGCCGAGCTTATATCGGTATCGTACAAGACAGCTTGGTCCATGCTGGGCAAAATCAGACGTGCTATTTCTGACATGGATTGTACGATACTTCTGTCTGGCAAAGTAGAAGTCAAACCAGCCATCTACAGTCTTAAACTTTACCAAACAGTGGAGAAGCAGCAAGCTGAACGCGCCGTCATAGTAGCTCGTTCGACGAGTCTCGCTGATGTTCCCTATTACAAAATAAAGTTCACTTCCAGCAAACAAGAGCCGCGAAAACTGCTTACCCAAGAAGCCGAAGAGGAGTTTCTGGCTGCTCATGTCAACGAGAACGTCAACAATCTAGTAATCCATCGTCGTCCTGCTTTTGGGTTGGTAGATCACTCACCATTGAAACAGTTCGCAAAAGCAGCTTTTAATTGGATAAATGTTTCCTTCTACGGCCTTCCTTCCTCCTCTGCACAGCCATATTTGGATGAATTCTGTTTCCGCCAAAACACAAAGCATATGTCTCCCTTGCATGCCATGGAGACCCTTCTCAACATATGTCTTAAACAAGATCAGGCTATGTATCAACAACAAAATAACCCCTATCAACAAGCTGTATAGCCTACTAAAGAGTAGATCGCTGTCTCGTTAAAATACCTACTAAATAAAACAAAAATGATTTGCATCTTATTCCCCTGTTCTTATGAGAAGCATTTCCTGAGCTGCGGGGAATCTTAGCTGAGGATAACTTTAGTTTTGGGAAGTGGGCCTACTGAAAAAAACAGGGAATCAAAGTTGTGTTTGCGACTTAATGTTCGCCTATCTATGTATTCCTCAGCTATCGCGATGAGTGTTTCCTGAGCTGTTGGGAGTGTTAGCTAAAGCGTTTTTTTAGAGAAGGGACATACACAGAAATAATATAGTTTTGTTCGCATTCGCAGCGATTGAAGATTTATTGATCGAACTAACTATGCATTCCTCCAATTGCCGTTTCAGCTTCGTTACTCCTACTAACAGACAGAGTCGGAAGATCGCAAAAAAAAGCCAAACGGCAGTTGATGCCAATTGGCCTTAAGATGCAACCTCTAAAATTAGATGTTTACTTTCTGCTTCGCATAACGGTTTTCAGGGATTGGCAGCCCCAGATTGCCGCGCAGCGTATCCGACTCGTATTCGGTACGATAGATGCCGCGTTCTTGCAAAATAGGAACGACCAGCTCGACGAAGTCGTTCAGCCCGGTAGGGATGGAGGAGTGAATAATGAAGCCGTCTGCCGCTTCTTCCTCATGCCACTGCTGAATAAGGTCAGCAATCTTCTCAGGCGTACCAATGAACTGGCCCCGCGGAGTAGCCGATTGCAGCGCAACTTGACGAAGCGTCAGATTATGAGCTTTGGCGTTCTGCTTAATCTTATCCGTGCCGCTGCGGAAGCTATTGCTGCCGAGATCGCCGAGATCCGGGAATGGCTCGTCAAGCGGATACTGCGAGAAGTCGTGGTGCTCGAAGAAACGGCCTAGGTAGTTCAGCGCGTTCTCGATCGAGACAAGCTCTGCGATCTCCTGATACTTGCGCTCAGCTTCCTCTTCTGTCCGGCCGATAATCGGACCAATACCTGGAAAGATTGCAATATCATCAACCGTTCGTCCTTCGGCAACGGTACGTTCCTTCACTTCTTTGTAGAAAGCTTTTGCTTCCTCAATATTCTCATGGCCAGTGAAGACAGCGTCCGCCGCTTTGCCTGCCAGCCGCTTGCCGCTCTCCGACGAGCCCGCTTGGAAGATGACGGGATGCCCTTGCTTGGAACGTGCAATATTAAGCGGCCCTTGGACCGAGAAATATTCGCCTTTATGGTCGAGACGGTGCATCTTCGATGGGTCGAAGAATACGCCCGCTTCCTTATCCCTTACGAAAGCATCGTCCTCCCACGAATCCCATAACCCGCGCGTTACTTCGAGAAACTCCTCGGCAATTTTGTAGCGCTCATCATGCGTCGGATGCTCTATCTTGCTGTAATTGTTCGCCGAGCCCTCAAGCGGCGAAGTAACGACGTTCCAGCCTGCGCGACCTCCGCTAATATGATCGAGCGAGCCGAATTGTCTAGCGACCGTGAACGGCTCGGCATAGGAGCTCGACAACGTACCGACTAACCCGATCTTTGACGTAACCGCGGCTAATGCTGATAAGATCGTAATCGGTTCGAACCGGTTCAAGAAGTGAGGAATCGATTTCTCGTTAATATAAAGTCCATCGGCAATAAAAACGAGATCGAATTTACCGGCTTCTGCCGTTTGTGCTTGCCGTTTGTAGAAATTGAGATTAACGCTCGCATCGGCAGGCACTTCAGGATGTCTCCAAGCCGATATATTGCCTCCTACACCATGAATAATTGCACCAAACTTGATCGATTTACGCTTCTTCGCCATTGTAGTCAACCTCCTATATGATTCATTTTTGCATGAAATTGCTGACTGATTGTCAAGCTTCCAACAACGCTGTCTCCTTCAATTGCAGTCGGTAACTCTTCACGAGCGTTGCACCGTTCACGATATCTTTGTCGAACGCTCGCTCGAAACCAAGACGCTCATACAAGCGGACGGCCGAATCCATCATATCGGAAGTATGAAGATGCAGCGTTTCGGCTCCCCACTCGAGCGCCAATCTAGCGCTGCCGCGGATAAGTTCGGTAGCCACGCCATGGCCGCGCGCCTTGCGCGATACAGCAAGCAAACGAATGATCGGAGATTGAATATCCAGCTCGGGATTGCCGTAAGCAAGCTCCGAGGAATCAAACAGGAACACACTGCCAACAACCTCTCCATCCAGCTCTGCTACCAATCTTGCTTTTGTCGCACCGGCATCGATGGCTTCCAATATATTTGACTTATATTGCTCCCAATATGGCGAAGGCAGCACCGATTCATACTGACCGTAAGCGTCTAACAGCACCTCTTCGATCGCTGCGCGATCGGTTTGTTCCGCATGACGGATGTTAATAGATTGCTGACTCATACTGCCACCTGCCCTCTTATATGATGTTGCGTGCAGCCGACTCAGCCGCCTTAATTCTTCGAATTTGCCCTAAATGTCCATTAACGTGAGTAACAAATGCCTTAACAATCGTCGATAACGATACGCTTTCGCCTTTGAAATTAACGGCCGTGCGATCCCAATCTGACGTAGGTATTCGTTTGAACAACAAGCTATTGTAATAAACGAAGGCATGAGCTGCCGTAACGATATGTTGCACATCCTCTTCATTCGCAAACTGACCGCTCACCCAAGCATCTTGATTGAAGGCAGGAAGCTTCGCTTCCGATCCAGATAGCAGCTCGCGTATACGGAAGGAGACGACGATGCTGTGATCCACAAGATGGGTAAGCACCTCCGTCACACTCCATGATTCCGGAGCCGCTTTCCACTTGAGCTGCTCCTCCGTTAATCCCTTAATTTCTTGTTCGATTTCATCATAGGCGTTCAAATAAGCTTTCACATTTTCAGTTATCTGGCTCATGCAAGCTCCCCCTCGTCGTTACGAACGTTTCTAATTTACTCAATGCGATTTGAAGCGGCCGATCTTGAACTTAGTCAGATCATAGCCGGTATCTACGCCTTCAATCTGATTGGCAAGCACTTCGCCTATCACGCTTGCGAATTTGAAGCCATGCCCGGAGAAGCCTCCAGCCAGCCTCACATTCGGATACTCGGGATGAGCATCGATTATAAAATCTTCATCCGGCGTYATCTCGTATTTGCACACGACGCCCCGAAGCAGCTTTCCGGCCGCGCCTGGCATAAAGGATTCGAGTGCTCTTCGCAGATCGGCTTCATCCTCGGGGTATGTCCCGAAAGGTGCGATTGTCTCTCCCGGCTTCCATTCGTAGCCTCCATCATGACGACCGATCTTCACTCCGGCACCGTCAATGCTCGGAAATCCATAATAGCCGCCCAATGCGCCGCCCCATGTAAAACCAGGAAAAATGCCGGCATCGAAGTTTCCGCTGCTCGTCTCGAACCAGCCTACTACTTTGCGAACGGCCTTCACTGGAACAACCTCGTATGAAAATAACCGGTTGAACGCTGCACMCGCAGCGACAATGACCTGCTCTGCGGTATAAACGCGATCTTTCGTATACACCGTCACACCTGACTGCTGCGGGACGATCTTCGTCACGAGGGTGTTCGTAACAAGCTCCGCTCCTGCAGCGATAGCTAACTGCTTGTATGCAGCCACGCATCGCTCGCTATACAGGTAACCCGCATTCGGCTCATATAAGCCGCGGAAGCGGTCTTGTACTTGTACGCCTCGGAAACGTTGATTGATTTCATCTGCTTCCAGCAACTCGGTTACAACGCCATTCGCCTGTGCATCGTCAAGACGGCCTGCGTAATCGTAATAGCTAATATCGGCCATGTTCAGAACGCCTGACCGCTCCAGCAACTTCTTCCCGGTTAACTGCTCCAGTTCCAGCCATCGCACATCCGCGCGCAGAGCAAGTTTCACATATACGTCTCCGCCATGATAAGCATGCCTGATGAGGCGCGGCTCGCCATGGTGGCTGCCTTCCTGATGAGGCGGATCGAAGGCATCTAACATCAGCGTCTTGTGCCCTCGCGAAGCAAGCTCGTAACCTGCGCTCATCCCTGCCGAACCGGCTCCAATGATGATGACGTCATTCGCATTAGACATAGTCTATCCTCCTTGACGGGACTGTGCCGACAGCTTGTGAAGAGCTTCATCCGCAAGCGCTGCAAAGAACGAAGCCGCTACTGGCAGCGCAGACTCATCAAGATCGAAGGCCGGATGATGCCATTCCTGCGGACCGTCCGTTCCGAGGAAGACGAACAAACCTTCCGTCTCCTTCAAGTAGAAAGCGAAATCTTCGCCTGCTGGTGAAGGGATTGGCGCTATGACCTTATACCCTAGCTTCTCGGCAATCGGAATCGCAGCTTCCGCCCATTTCTGATCATTGCGTACAGCTGGCGGACCCTCGATCCATTTCACTGCTGCTTTCGTGGCGAAAGCTGCCGCCACGCCATGCACAACCTGCTCGAACCGCTCTCGCACCACACTTCGCACTTCATCGCCGAACGTCCGCAGCGTGCCGTCGAAGACCGCTTTGTCCGAGATGATGTTCCACGCCGTTCCGGCGTTAAGTCTCGTCACGCTGATGACCGCGCTATCCAGCGCGCTAACGTTGCGGCTGACGATCGACTGCAGCGCTGTTATCATATGCGCTGCCGTTACGATAGGGTCAAGCCCTGCTTCCGGTACGGCGGCATGACTGCCTCGACCTTCCACCTCAACAACGAAGCCGTCCGCTGCCGCCATGAGCGGTCCGCCCTTAATCCCGATCGTGCCTACCGGCAAGTCCGGCTTGTTGTGCAAGCCGAATACCGCATCGACGCCGGCTAGCGCACCGGCCCGAATCAGTTGCTGCGCGCCCTTCGCTTTCTCCTCCGCGGGCTGGAACAAGAACCGCACCGTTCCGGCAAGTTCCGCCTCCCGCTCCTTTAGCAGCAAAGCTGTTCCAATAATGGATGCCGTATGAAAGTCATGCCCGCATGCGTGCATCTTGCCCGGTACCTTCGAAGCGAACGGCAATCCCGTCTCCTCCTGTATGGGCAAAGCGTCGATATCGGCTCTTACGGCGACAATCGGTCCGCCATCACCGCGTGTACCACCAACCTCGGCAATTACGCCCGTCTTCAACCCATAATCGATGACGCGTATGCCTGCTTCCTCCAACCAGCGCTTAATCGATGCTGTCGTCTCGAACTCTTCATGCGACAACTCCGGCTGCTCATGCAGCTGTCTGCGGATTGCGGTTAATCGAACCTGCAATGTTTCCGCAACCAACTGCTCGCGGCTCATACAAGCTCTCCTTGGAACGCTTCCTTAAGCAGCTCGAAGGAACGAACTCTCTTCGCGAAGTCAGGAATGATCGTCGTGAAAATAAACTCATCTACGCCGTATTGCTCCTTAATTTCGAGCAGCCGCTTGCGGACCGTTTCCTTCGTTCCTCTCGTAATGTCGGCCTCCCGCTCCTCGACCGTATACGTCTCGCCCGCTTGTCTCGCGAACTCCTCCGCTTGCGCCAATGAGCCGACGTTTACCGTTTTGCCGCTGGCGAGCGTCACTCTTACGCTCTTCATCTGTCCTGCTATCGCATTCGCTTCTTCCTCGGAATCCGATGCAATGACAGAAAGTGCCAGTATCGCTTTCGGCTTCCTGCCATGCTCCGTATTGAAGCTGCTGCGATAAAGGTCTAGCGCTTGACTTGCCAATGCCGGATCGTTGTTAATGAAGAGTGCGAAGGCATATGGATAACCGCGTTCGGCAGCGAGCTTCGCGCTCGATAGACTCGTTCCGAGCAAGAAGACGTCGGCAGGCTGTACAGGGAGAGGACTCGCCTCAAGACCAGCGAGCGGGTGATCTTCACCCGTCTTGCCATGAAGGAAACCCTCCAGCTCCGTCAGCTTCTCATCCAGCGTCGCAGGTTCGGCGATCCCTTTCTGCAGCGCCTTCGTCGAACGTGGAAGACCTCCGGGAGCGCGGCCGATGCCGAGTTCTACCCGGCCCGGCGCGAGCGATGCGAGCACGTTAAAGTTTTCCGCTACCTTGTACGGGCTGTAATGCTGCAGCATGACGCCGCCTGATCCGATCCGAATCGAGCTCGTGTTCGCAAGCAAGAAAGCAATGAGAACTTCCGGCGACGAACCCGCCGTCACCGGCGAATCGTGATGCTCCGCAACCCAAAACCTCTCATAACCTAGCGCCTCCGCCTGCTGCGCCAACTTTACCGTATTGCCAAGTGCCTCCGCAGCCGTCTGGCCCGGAAAAACAATGCTTTGATCCAATATGCCAAATGTAAGTGTCATCTTGACTCTCTCCTCTGTTCGTTAGATGGAATAGGCCGCCTCGGGCGTAATGCGCTTCAGAAACTGCTTCGTCCGCTCCTCCTTCGGAGACGTGAACAGTTCGTTCGGCTTGCCTTGCTCGACAATGACGCCTTCGTCCATGAAGACGACGTGGCTCGCTACGTCCTGAGCGAAGCCCATTTCATGCGTCACGATGATCATCGTGATGCCTTCCTTCGCGATTTTGCGAATTACAGCCAGCACCTCACCGACTAGCTCCGGATCGAGCGCCGATGTTGGCTCGTCGAACAAAATAACTTCGGGATTAAGCGCCAGCGCTCTCGCAATCCCGACACGCTGCTGCTGTCCGCCGGACAGCTCGCTCGGATAAGAATCCAGCTTGTTGCCGAGTCCGACCTTCTCCAGCAGTTCAACGCTGCGCTTCCGGGCTTGCTCCTTCGGCACTTTTTTGACCACGACCAGCCCTTCCATTACGTTCTCGAGAGCCGTCTTATGCTTGAATAGGTTGTATTGTTGAAACACCATCGCCGTCTTCTGGCGCAGCGTATGAATATCCTTCTTATCCGGCCGCTTGCATTGCACCGAGAAGTCATCGATGACGATATGACCGTCATTCGGCTTCTCCAAATAATTGATGCAGCGCAGCAGCGTCGTCTTGCCCGAACCGCTCGGCCCAAGAATGGCGACAACCTCGCCTTTCTCGACTGTAAGGTCGATGCCCTTCAGCACTTCATTTCGTCCAAAGCTCTTGCGAATTTGCGTTAGCTTAATCATGAGACACCGCCTCGGTTATAAAGATTAAATCGTTTCTCTGCCAATGCAGTCAGCCGCTCGATTAGGAACGTTAATCCCCAGAATATGAGTGCTGCCGCGATGTATGCCTCGAAAAACTTCCAGTTCGTTGTTGCGACTATTTGCGCTTTGGCGTTAATCTCGACGACYGACACGGTGAAAGCAAGCGTCGAGCCGTGAAGCATGCCGATAACCATATTCGATAGGTTCGGCAGGCTTGCCGCGAATGCTTGCGGAAGAATAATCCGCCGCATCGCCTGCGGCGTCGTCATGCCAATCGAATACGCGGCCTCGATCTGGCCTCGGTTAACCGCCAGCAAGCCTGAACGAACGACTTCGGACATGTAGGCACCGGCTGTGATCGAGAATGAAATGTACGCGAAGCCAATCATTGGTATGGACACGGAACGGAATGCTAGACCCAGCGACTCCGCAATCCCATCGATAAGCATGGGAAGCCCGAAATAAATAATTAAGAGATGAGTGAGCATCGGCGTACCGCGAATGACGGTTACGTATGCAGAGGCCAGCGGATAAAGGACGGGAACTTTATAGAGCCGAATAACAGCTACAGCCGTTCCGATGATCAGTCCGCATAAGACCGAGACTGCCGTAATCGCAAGCGCTGTCGGCACCGCCGAGAGCAAGGCAACGAATGCGGTCCAGATGAATCCGAAATCAAGCTTCATTCTCTTGCCCCCCTCTGCCGAAGCCCGGTGTAATAGCGAATCGACGTTGCTTCCACTTCACGAAACGGGATGGTTTCTCATCCGTAACGATCTGGCGTTCATGGCGAAGCAGCCTCCGTTCGACAAGATGGAACAGCTTCTCAAGCCCAAAGCTAATAATGAAATAGATAATAGCGAGCGAAATATACGTCTCCACAAAATGTCTCGACATGACGGCCAACGTCTGCGACTTGCCAGTCAGCTCCATAATGCCGAGTGAGAAGGCAAGTGATGTATCCTTCAGATTGGCGATTACGAGATTGGAAAAGACAGGCAACGCGATGGCAGCCGCTTGCGGCAGCACGATTTTTGTGAACGCTTGAAAGCCGGTCATGCCAACCGCATAAGCCGCCTCCACTTGCCCGCGATCGACTGCGCCAACCGCCGCTCTTATCATCTCCGACATGTATGCGCCGCTATGAAGCGCATAAGTCAGAATAACGAAGTACAGAGCAGGAACCCTCGAGACATCTACTTGAACCATCTTCAATATTTCCGGCAAGCCGTAATAGAATAGGAACAACTGGATCAGAATCGGCGTTCCGCGGAAGAACGATAGATAGACTTGCGATACTCGTCTTAATACCGGTATTTTGTAAAGCTGGGGAAGGGCTACGATAAGCCCGATCCCCAGACCGATCAAGATGGAGCACACGACGATGAGCAGAGTCATCTGTAACGTAGGCAGCAGCTTTATGAAGTATTCAAGCAAGTAATGAAAGTCAAACGGCTCTCCCATGGTGTGCCCCTCCTTCAGTCTCTTTTACTAGACTATTCTTCCGATGTGAAGTCATCGCCCAGCCACTCCGAGCTCAGCTTACCAAGCGTTCCGTCAGCCTTCAATTCCTTAATCGCTTCGTCGACGCGATCGGAAAGCTTTTGCTGGTCAGGGTCGTTTTTGCGGAACATGAACAAAATATCTGCTTCGCTAAGCGCCGGGCCAACCGTTTTCAATTCTTGCTTCGAATCGACGAGTGACAGGGTGAAGTCAGCTGCCAGGAAAGCTTCCACTCTTCCGGATGTCACTTGTTGCACGGTATCATTTGCTCCGCCGTTCTGGTAGACGATTTCAAGCGCGTTGTTGTTTTCTTTATTGTAGTTTTCAAGAATCGTTGCTTGCGCGCTCGTTGCCGTCGTCAACACTTTTTTACCTTTCAGATCGTCGAGCGACTGAACGGAATTGTTGTCTTTAGCGACAACGATTTTGTTTCTCCAATGCGCGTACGGTTCTTTGTTGAATAGGTACTTCTCTTCGCGCTCCGGATTTTTCTCCATTTCATGCGCTACGAGATCGATCTTATTCGTCTCAAGGCTTAGCAGCAAATTCGTAAATTCCAGCGTTTGAATATCGAATTCGTATTCATCCAGACGTTTGTCGATTTCGCGAATCAGCTCCACGTCGAAGCCGGTCAGCTTGCCGTTTTCATCGATAAAGCATACTTGAGGGAATTGTGTTCCCGTTCCTACAACGATCTTTGTCACTTTGCCGGCGCCGTCTGCGCTGGCCGGTTCGGCGTTGTTATCCTTGCTTCCGCCGCAGCCTGCTAAAGTTAATACGAGCACGGAAGACGCTAACAGCAATAATGATTTTTTCATTTTCTTTTCCCCCTAATAATGGTTAATTTGTTATCCTCATAATTCCTAGTGGATAAGTAAGGATTAGTGTTGCATTCACTTTATCACCTGGCTCGCCGACTCGTCAATGCTATTGCTAATAGAGATATTCTATATGTCGATTCAACAATTCAATCTTTGGTTTCCGACATGCAGAACGCCCGCAATCCTAGTAGGATCAACGGGCGCACTCTTATTAAGATATAGCGGAGAGGCTAGGCTTCGCCTCGAACAAACTTCTGCCTATATCAATTATTTCAGTAATGATTTCGGCAAACTCGCCGTGCTGTGCAATCAAATTCGTCTGCAGAGATATGCCGTCGGCCTCGGGAACGCTTATTGCATGCAGCTTCCCTTCGCGTACTTCCTGCTGCGCGCATAGACCGGGCAGAAAGCCGATTCCCGTCTTGCGGATGACCAGCTTCTTGGCCATCTCCGAATTATCGGTATGAATCCGAATATTCGGCGACTTCTCCAAATGCTCGAAAATCCGATGAATGCGGAGCCAATCCATCGAGCCGCACTCGAAGAAAACAAGCGGTTGCTCGGCGACTTCTTCAATGGTCGGATTATGATTATGAATGAACGGATGACCATCGTATGCATAGAGACGAATGGGATCCTCGTAGAACTTCGTCGACTGCAGATTCGGATGCGAGATGTTGCGAACGAATCCGATATCGACCTCTCTGCTTAACACCTTGCTTACGATTTCGTCGGTCGTGCCTGTCGTAAATTTGTAATGCGTCTCGGGAAACCGTTCCTTAAGCCGCGGAAGCAGCTCTGGAATGATATAGTTGGATACCGATACGGTGCATCCGATCCGCAGCTCGCTAAGCTCCGACTTCTTCTGATTCAGATGAAGCTTCCCCTTTTGATAAATCATAAGGAGCTGCTGGGCGTAAGGCAGAAATCGTTTCCCGTCCTCAGTCACCTGAGCCTGCTTGCCCTGACGATCGAATAATCGGCAATCAAGCTCCTGCTCCAACGATTTGATCCGGGCCGTTACCGACGGTTGGGACAAATAAAGCGCCTCGGCCGCTTTGTTGAAGCTCCCGCAGTGAATGACATATACGAACGCTTCAATATTCTCAATATTCATGCCGAACCTCTCCTTGCCATTACCGTTTCACACGACGTTAATCCCAACTATTTAACTGTGTTTTATTAGGTTTAACGTAACAGACATCTTCTCATCTGTCAATTCCTCCACTCGTTTAATTGCCCTACGGTTTACGAACAGGCAATTTCCGACTGCTATCGCCGGTTAATGTGCAATTCTGCGGCACTGCCTCGCCATGAATCAGCTTCGAATCGATAAACTCGACAACCTCCTGCAGCGAAGCGATCTGGCTCTCAATCTTCCGCTTATGGTTCACGATCCTATCGTGAAGCTCTGGAAAATCCATAAGATCGGAACGTGTCGTCAAGCTTAGGAACGGCTTCATCTCATCTAGCGACATACCCGTTTTTTTCAGGCAAGATCAAGGCAGCAAGGTACTTCAGCTCGTCAGCTCCATCTACGAAGCGGAGTTTGCCGCAGGACAAAAAAACGAGAATAAATAAAGGAAGAGGGGGGCGACTCGCCCCCCTCTTCTCGCACCAACGTACTATTGCCCCTCTGGGCGCCCTTCCAAATCTTTCACGAACGCGCTGGTCGGCACTTGCTTCTCGTCCTTAAGCGTTCCGAAGATTGCATCCACGAACGGCGTCGATACGCCGTACCAATAGTTCTCGTTCTTGAAGTGATGCAGCAGATGCGTCTTCTTCACCCACTTGCCCAGCCTCGTTCTAGGCTGCATCGGACGGTGGGCGACGTAATGCTTCCATTCGTACATAAGCAGCATCGTAATTAGTCCCGCAGCGAACGCGGCGGAAGCGTCTGGCAAACCTGTTATAAGATAAAATACGCCAACGAACACGACTAAGTTCGGCAAGCTGTACCAGAGCGGCAGGAATAGCAGCTTCAAGTCGCTCGGATGTGTATGATGATCGTAATGTAAGCGCTTGAGCAATCTCAAAAACGTAGAGTTGCGGGGCGCCTTCAGATGAAAGAAGAACCGATGCGTCATATATTCGCTGAACATAAACCCAACGAGACCCGCCCCGAAGCAGATCAGACTTCGAATGCCCACTCCGAACAACGCCAGATGCGCCCCAACAAGCACCAGCAGCAGCACGAACATAACCGTAATATCCGTATGAAGAAAAAAATCTTTGTACAACCGCGCTCTCGCCATCGTCCCGCTCACCCGCTATCCACAAATTAGACTGCACTATGATTGCAACACAGCCGCCCAAGAGTGTCAACGATGAATATCGCGAAAGCTTATTTGATTCTAAATGTTACCGCTCCGAAGCGACTCACGAGCAGTAGGGCAATAACCAAGTATAACAGCAGCAGCGTCAGTGCGATAATGGCTAGTGTTGCGATCGGAGGACTAATGACGAATGCGACCGCGCATACGGCAGAAAGCATCATGTTCACAATAAGGAACAGTGGATTCCTTGCATTCATCTCCGTCGTATACGGCTGCAGCAAATAGTAAAGCGTCATATGATGGACCGATATTAGCAGAGCCATAGCAAGCAGCAATATCCATAACGCGATCAGCTCGCTTGTATTCGGCAAGCTGCCGGTGAACGTTGCCGCAATCGTCAGCACTGCGCCAACCGCGACCGACAGCAGCAAATTCATGCCGGACAGCCTGGCGAGACGCAGCACATAATGCTTCCGTACCGCTTGCCGGTAGAACCCGTAGCGCATAAGCGGCATGTCGCAGTTGTAGAATAGAGCGCGGCATAGCTTCTCACCTACGAATACGCTAAAAGCGAAGTACGGCACGAACCTCGCCAGCTCGGTCAATGTTGCTCCCTCACCGATTAACGCTAGCGCCAAAACGGCAATCGCGCTCACGCTAACGCTGATCGCGAGCCGATTCCATAGCGGCTTCCTAACGAGACGACGATGACGGCGGAAAAATAGCCGGTTCAAGTAATCGTAGCCGTCCGAGTCTGCACGAGGAAGCGCCGCCCCATCGGTGCGGAAGGTCTCTTCTTCCGTCAGATCATCGGTCTTCATCGCTACCTCTGCCTTCCGCGAATCAGCCATGTATTGACCGAGATTAAGCAGTGGATCATCCCGCTTCGTCGCCGACTCTACCGCCTCCGGGTAGCGCTTATAGCGCGCGAGCAGCAGCCCAGCCGTTATACCCGATGCGATAACGAGCAAAACAATCGGTAGAAACAGCAATATCCTCCCATAAGCAGGCGAGACGCCGAGCAGAGGCAGTCCATAGGCCAGCGCACCGCCGGCAAAAATGCTTGACCAGACAAGCAGAGTGCTTCGAATGATGATTTTGCCCGTATGTTCGAATACGACTAAATGCGTCAACTCGGCAAGCAGCCTCCAGCCCGTAATAACAGCTGCAACGAGCACGCCTTCAATCACCGTTCCTCCTAGCACCGCCATGAAGAACGACAGCATGATTGCAAAGGATAAGAAGAATTGCGTATACCGCATCGTTAAAGTGACCTTCATGTATGCCGTTGCCGAGATACGAAGCAGCTTCACGGCAACATACTTGTCGCGCTTCGGCTCGAGCACTCGGGCATTCCATATGCTTGCCGTCAGGAAGCTAAGCGGCAACAATATGGCTAGAAACAACTCTAGCGAATGAAGCTCCGGATTGCGCTCGTTTATCGCCATCGCCGGCATGAACGCCATAAGTCCAAGATATATCCCTTTGTTAAGGACCGCCCATAGCAGCTGTGCAATAAGAACGAGCCAAGCGATAGCCCGCTTCCATTCCAAGCTGCCGTATAGCGACTCCGGTATGGCGCGGCCGACAAGCGGCAACCGGCGCAAGTAATAAACCGTACGATTGAGGAAGGAAGAGACCGATACGTCTAGCAGCAGCCGATACGCCTTAAGCATGGGTCGGATCGTCCTTCAGCAGCTCAATGACTTCACGTTCGAATTCCGGACTGTGCATCAGCTCGGAAGGCACCGATGTCAGCTGACCATTGTTCAGCACAACCAATTCGTCGCAGAGATCGGTTGCCAGCTGCAAAATATGGGTCGAAAAAATAAGAATATGTTCACTTTTCATTTCACGCAGCATATTTTTCATTTCTAGCGCTACAATCACGTCGAACGACGTCAGCGGCTCATCTAGAAGAATGACTGGCGGCTTCGCAATAAGGAACAGCAGCATTTGCAGCTTGTTCTTCATGCCGTGCGAGTACCCCTTGATCAGACGATGGCGATCCTCTCGGCTCATGCGCATCCGATCGAACCATTCGTCAATCTTAGCATCCTGACGCTTCATGCTTGGATTCGCAGCCAGGAAGAACTGGACGAATTCATAGCCCGTAAGGAACTCTGGCAAAATCGGCATCGAATACACATAACCGACATCCGTCTCCGTCAGCTCCCGCTTCACGCCATCCTGCTCCAGCCAAGTTTTGCCGCCATCCGTCGCAATTTCCCGGCTCAAGCAATTGAAAAGCGTCGTCTTGCCCGCACCGTTGCGTCCTAGCAGACCGTATATCTTACCTTGCTCGAATGAATATTCCACGCTTTGCAATACTTGCTTCGCATCGAATGTCTTGACGATTTGATCCAAAATAAGCCGCACCGCTTATCCTCCCCTGTACTTCTTCCATATGATTACTTATTAGGCATACGGGGTATGTACGCACAGCTTGCGTGCAAGTTTCGCTAAATTCCATAAAACCAGAGAGACAGCGCCACATAACCGTTTCCGATCGCCGGAACGGTTTTTGTCATGCGTACATATGGTATACGGTAGGTCATACGCCTACAATCCGAACATGCTTGCGCGCATACGAAAGGCAGGGAATCAAGTGGCTGTATCTTATATGGACTTCACTTCTCCAACCGTACAATTTACTTATGATCTACGTAATAATAATACGTTTACGAAAGACAATCGCAACTACATCAATACGTTGTCGATTAATCAACTCAATACGCTAGGAAATGTATCGCTTCTGGACATCTTCCTTAGCACAGGCAATGTGGTCGAGCCGCATACTCACCAAAATGCATCCGAGCTCGTCTATTGCATCACCGGTTCAGCCGTCGTATCGCTCATTAATCCGTTCACGAGCAAACTGCTTAATTATCCGATTCAACCGGGTCAAGTGGCCAACATCCCTCAGGGCTGGTGGCATTATGAGATCGCGACCGTCGACAATACTCATCTGCTCGCCATCTTCGATGCTCCGATACCGGAATTCATCGGTGCTTCCGATATGCTGCGCCTTACTCCAGCCAGCGTACTCGCCCACACGTATTGCTTAAATGAAGAGCTTGTCGAAGAGGCGCTTGCGCCAATTACGAACACCGTCGTCATCGGCCCGCCTGCCAATTGCAATAATAATCAAGTACAAGGCGCCGCTACCGGCAACGTCGCTCATACGAATCAATCGATGCAAAGCCAGTTCGTACCGAGTCAAGGCAAAAAGGTTTATTTGCACCGCGACGAGCAGCCGCCTTATCCGCAGTATCATCCTGTCATCGGCAACGGCTGGAATTACCGTTAATTCGTTTTTAAGGTCAAAAAAGACGGTTATTCTCAAGCGTCCTTACGGATGCTTGATGAATAACCGTCCTTGTCATGTGCTCTTACTTCAACGTCTCGGCAACTTCAAGCGTGCGCTTGTTCCATTTTTCCGTTTCCGGAATCAATCGGTTGATGTCGGCGCCGTCGAAGATGATTTCGTTCAAAATATTGTTCCAGTTGTATTCGCCCCAAGCCGGAATCGTTACGCCCGGTTGAATTTTCGCGTTTTCTTTCGCGATCTTCACGGCTTCTTTGTTTTTACCTTGCCACATTGGCGTTTCGTCATAATAAGCCGTCAATTCTGGATCGATAACCGAAGCGTTCGCGCCTTGGTCGATCTTCCACTTTTGCGCTTGTTTCGAGAATTGGAACGCGATCCATAGGAACGCTTCTTCCTTATGCTTCGAGCCTTTAAGCAAGGACATTGGGCCATAGATGCTGTATCCAGGCTGGCTGACTTTACCTTTAGGGAACGGCAGTACGTCCCACTCGAAGTTTGCGTTATTTTTCAGGTTAGGCAGTACCCAGTCGCCGCCGATAGCGAAGCCTGTTTTGCCGTTGATGAATTCTCTCGTCACGTCGCCTGTTTCTGCGGCTTTTGCATTGGATTGCATCGAGCCGTCTTTCCATACGAAGTCCGACAGCCATCTTACGTCGTTCATAACTTCAGGCGTAGCGAGCAAACTTTGCGTCAAGTCTTCATTCAGGTAATGAATGTTGGCTGCATGGCCGTCAGCGATCGCTTTCGTGCTAAGCACGCGCATTTGGAATTCAGGCTGCGTCGTGAGACCGTATTCGCCAGCCACTGGATCCGTGATTTTTTTGGCGATTTCGCGGAAGTCGTCATAAGTCCAATCGTTAGCAGGCATCTCAACGCCATGCTTAGCGAGCAAATCTTTGTTAACCAAGATCCACATTGGTACGTCGACGAAAGGAACAGCAAGACGCATGCCTTTGTACGTCATCGTGTCGTAGAATCCATCAGGAAGTTGAACCGATTGGAACGTAGGATCTTTTTCGATATAAGGCGTCAAATCTTCAAGCAGTCCTGCTTGGTCGAACGTGATTAGATCGGAATCGATCCAAGTCAAGTCGGCAGGCGTACCAGCCGCTTCGAGCGAAGCAATGATCTCCATAATCGGTTGGCTGTTAACCGGAATTTGTTCGATCGTAATCCATGGATACTCTTTAGTGAACATTTCATACAATTCGGTGTAGGAGTCAGACCATGAGATCAGCTTGAGCGTAACCGGGTCTTTCTTCACCTCTGGCGCAGCAGTCGCTTCATCCGCAGGTGCTTGTGTCTCGGCAGGCGCATTCGTACCTTCGCCCGCGTTGCTGCCTTTCGAATTGTTGCCGGAGCAAGCCGTTAATACCATTGAGAACATAAGTACCAGACTTAATGCAAGGGTCAACGCGCGTTTTCTTTTCACTTCGCAAACCTCCTCGTTTTTGTGTGGGAGCCATGAGTCATCAGTTACGAGCCATGTTCGCCCCCAAATGCCTACCCCTTAGATCCTAACCGTTGTTGCTTCTTGCATCGCTGAAAACGATCCTGGAGCATCACCCCTCTCGGTGAGTCAGATTGGCAGCAAGTTAATGGACTATTCCACGATCCCCGTTCTTTCAATACCGCTTACGAACCAACGCTGCAGGAACATGAAGATAACGATCGGCGGCAAAATGATCATAAACGCGGCGGCCATTTTCGTTCCTTCCGTAATCGGATTGGTGATCGTGAACGTGTTGCCGAGCAGCGCCGGATTCAGCACTTCCTCAAGCATATTGAGTCTGATGGACAGCGGCGTGAAACCCTTCGCCAAAAACATGGACGGCTCGTAGTACATGTTCCAATACCAGATGAAGGAGAACAGGAACACGACCAAGCAGGCTGATCTCGCCAGCGGCAGCATAATGCCGAAGAACAATCTCGTCGTCGATGCGCCGTCGAGCTTAGCCGCCTCTTCTAGACTTGCGGGCTGCGACTTAAAGAACTGCAGGAAGATGAGAATGAAGAGCGCTCCCTTCAGCCCTTGCCCGAATATGGCGGGGATGAGGAACACGAAGAGCGTGTTCAGAAGCCCCAGCTTGCTGAAAATAACGTATAACGGAATAATGATGACCTGAGGCGGAATCAAAAACGTCAATATGATCAGTGCCATGAAGAGCCACTTGAACGGTAGCGCCAGCCGCGCGAGCGCATAACCGGTCATTGCGCAAATAATGACCTGTACAAGCGAGCAGCTAAGCGCAATTATTGAAGTATTCCGCAGCGCCTCCGGATACTGCAAGCCCTTGTACGCCTTCGTAATGTTCTCCCACGTCATATCGCGCGGAATCCATTTCACGGTCGGGTCAAGCAGGTCGCTGACCGTCTTGAACATCGTGCTTACCATATACAGAATCGGCTGCAAGTACAGGTAAGCGACGATCGAGAGCAGCATGTAGATGATGAGCTTGGCTAGCAAGCCGTCCGATACGCTTCTGCCGAGAACCAGCATCTTCGTTTTCTGCGCCCTGCGGCTCCAGAATATGCCGCGTACTCGCCCGTTCAGCTTCTCCAGCTCGGTTTTCATCGCAGTAATCATGAATGCATCCTCCTTGTCTTCATGCTCCGGTTGAACATCCACAGCACGATGGCGATCAGCAGGAAGATGAAGGCGAAATAGATCCAGGCGAGCGCGCTGGCATAGCCGTAGCCCGTATCGACCTTGAACATGTTCTCCCTGATATGCTCAAGAACCGGGTTAAGCGGGAACGTGAACAGGTCAATGATCGTGTACAGCACATTAAGGCTGATGAAAGGCACGCATGCCGGCAGCGTTATTTTCCAGAAACTGTCCCACGGTGATGCGCCGTCTATGCGGACCGCTTCATAGATCGTAGGAGAGATGGTTTGGAACCCGGCGATGAAGATCAGAATTTGCACGCCTGAATACCATAGAATGAGAATCGCCCGTCCAAGCACCTCCATGACGGTCTCGCCGAACTGCTTGCCGACGTACTCCTCAACAAGCGGCTGCAGGTTGTACTGCTCCAGGAACGGGATGTCGCCGGCGCCCTGCACGAACAGCTCGTTCAGCACCTGCCCGGTTGCGAAGATAACCGGAAGGAAGAACAACGCGCGGTACAGGAAGCGTCCGGGAAACCGCTGATTCAGCATAAGCGAGATCAGAAGAGCGAAGATGACGATAATCGGCACCATCAGCAGCATTTCCTGGAAGTATGTGATCAGCTCAATCGGGAAAATATTATCCTTCAGAAACGCATCGCGATAGTTTTGCATGCCGAGCCATTCGTATCGGAAGCCGCCTACCGCAACTTGCACCTTATTAAAGCTCATGAACAGCGACCAACTGATCGGGATCAGTACGAATATGGCAAAGCCGATAATCCACGGAAGCATGAACAGGAAGCCAGTGCCGTAACGTTTCCAGTGATAGAGGCGCTCTGCGCGTATTTTTGCTTTCGGTTGCACTATGCGCCAGCTCCTTTCTCAACTTCGAACGTCTTGCTGCTATAATCGACGATTACGCGCGTACCATCCTCGTACACGGTAGCGAACCGGTCTTTGGACAACTGCTCATGATCGACGATTCGTTGCGAGTGCAGACTGGCCAACGAGTCGAATGCCTTATATTCTTTCTCAATGCGATCGGTCCACTTCGAATATTGACTGCTGAACAAGAAACCTGAGTTTGTGTATTTCAGCTTCCTCGACTCATCGTAAGTCAGGTAGAAGGAAGGCACTGCTCCGTACTCAATCGCTTTGAGGAACTCATCCTCCACTTCACCGCGCAGGTTGCCGTCTCCGAATGAATAAGCGACGTAGCCATGCAGAGCGATCTGATAGAACGGTACCGTCTGATCGACCAAGAAGTCATAGCTTGATTCATGCGGCAAATTCGCAATAAAGTCCGTGTGGCCGATGACGTAATCATTGCCGCGATAGACGCTGGACTTTCCAAGCGTCTGCCGGGTGTAATCCAGCATGCCGCTATACACGTCCATCGTGTCTTTGCGGGTCATTATGCCGTCGGGATCGTAATCGTGGAACACCATTTCGCCGACCCAATTGTACAGAATGCCGGAAATGCCGATATCCTTCAGCTTATCGATTGTCTCGTAAGCCATCGCAACCGTGCGCGCCGGTTTGCTTATGAACCAGCCCTCATCGAGAAATACCGTTTCGTCGATGCTGCGAATGCCGTTCTTCTTGCMAGACAAATTGGAATTATCCGAATCGATCCATACCATGTCATCCTCGAATAGAACGTCGATGCCTTGCTGCTTCATGCTGGAAACGAACTTCTTCGCCTCCGCCTCGCCGCCGAGCGACTTCTCGATCGGGAAACGATCGTACAAATCGTAATCGCCTTGATTTTGCCAACCGTAATAAATGACGTTCATGCTTTCGACTCCACGCTTCCGCAAAGCATTAACAATTTCGGTCGCTTGAGGGAAGCTCGTTGCAGTCACATACTTGATTTGGTTATACGCTTCCGTATAATTGCCGCCCATGATTTTCAAATAAAGCGGCGTATGATCGACAGGCTTCAGCTGCTCCTTTAACTGCTCCGTTTCCGTCAGGTAATCGCGATAGGAGGTCGCCATCCCGACATAATCGGCGTCGTCTCCGTTCAGGAAACGGTACTCCAGCACGCGGTCGGTATCGAGCCGCTGCTTCTGGATCGCCTTGATCGGGGCAGCCAGTCTGCTCATCCGGTACAAATATTCCTCGCGATAGATTTGGCTAGCGAACACGTTGTACGTCGTGGACTTCAGCCCCGGCGGCAGCGCGGCGATATCGGCAGAGTCACCGCCTTCTCTAAGCACCGCGACGAAAGCGTTGTCGCCTCGCTTCATGCCGAATACCGGATAGGCGATATTTTCCCGCCATTCGCCGGAACGGCTCCAGTTGCCCGTATTCGTCAGCTCGAGACCGTACACCTGATGAATATAACCTCTCGATACGCCCGGCCGTTCGCTTTCGAAGCGGATCAAGCCGCCCGGACCGTCCGGTACGAAGATGTAACCGTCCTCTCYGGCCGCTGCCGCTCCGAAGTAAGGCAGCAAGTCGAGGGAGAACATTTTGAAATCGCCTTCCTCCTTGATCCCTTTCGTCGGGATGCGAACCTGCAGCCCTTTGTCGGTAAGCTCGTATTGAAACGACACTCCGAGCTTCTTGTCAGGGAAGGAATAAGAGACTTGCAAACCTTTATCCGTTCGAATTAACTCCTTCACCATCTTTGGATCATTTGCGTTCAGCATTTCTCTGATCGTCTGATCCTTGCCTTGCGTTCTCACGTAAGTTAGAACGAAAGGCGACTTCAGATTCGCGAGCAGCACGCCCTTAACCGTCTCGGCTGCAAGCTCCTCCTCGCTCGGATTGCTTCGCCAGCGATAACCGGTTCGGTTGTCGACCAGCGCAATCTGCGTGTTGGCCGGATCGACGTAAAGAGTGAACTTCTCGTTGCTTAGCGCCTCGGCGTAACCATCGGCTCCCGTCTCCGGCTTCCACGGCGTTCCCGTATAGAGCTCAGCCGTCTCCGACTGGTGAGTCTCGATACCCGCGAGTTCCATTGCTTTGGCAGGCGTCAGATCCTCTCCTTGCAGAACGACCGAGAGCACGATGATAACTAGCGCAAGCAAAGCGATGGTTGTCAGCTTTACGCGGAGGGACGTTCCCTTGATGAACTCAACCATAGAAAGTGACCTCCTTGTAAAGCTGATAGAAGAAATCGTATAAGTTGTAAGATAGACCGAAGACGAGGAAGGCGAAGAGCCAGATCGTACCGATCGTGAACACCGTAATCGCAATGTTCTTCAGCGATTCCAAGAAGTCGAAGTTGTGAATTACCTGCGTCATCACGATAAGCATGACGCCGATCCAGATGAACATCAGCGAATTAATCGAATCGACGAGCACTCTCTCGTCGAGCGTCACGAGATTCGACAACAGCAGAAGCGGCACCGAGAAGAACAAGTAAGGTGCGAGCGCGTACGTGCTGCCCTGAATAACCTCCCTGAACTTTCCTTCCCCGTCCTTCACGCTGCACACGAGATAATTGGCGATTATCCAAGTGATCCACGGTACAACGAACAACCCGAGACTGCTGACTAGATTAATCTGCGAAGTCTCGATCGGATTGAATAGAAATCCGGTGAAATAAAGCGATAGCAGCTTCATTCCAATCGTCGCGGCCAATATAAGAATGAGTATCCAGGAGGATACGCGAGCCTCCTTCAGCTTGTAGAACCCGTGGTACGGATGAAGCATCACATACCATAACAATCGCAAATCGCTGATTGGACGATCCCATGAAGCCGGCAACGGGTGACGCTTCAACTGCCTGCGTACCAACCGCGGCACGTACCGAATGAGCAATAAGGCGATGATGATGCCTGATGCGAGCATGAGGAAGTTATTTTGCAGCCAGTTCAGCCTTACTTGCCAGAACGCTTTGGAATAACCCTTCGTGTCGAAGGCCGTCTTCAGGAATGAGAGCGCCTCTTCTTCATTATTCTCGTGCAAATATACTTTACCGAGTCCTTGGAACGTGCCGTTGTACATGTCATTGCGAGCGTATACTTTATCCCAGTACGGCTCGCTTTGCTCGTACTTCCCGGCAAGATACAGCGTAAGCGCATTCATAACGTCGCCGCCAAACTCGGTAAGCTCGAACTTATGAATCGTTCCGGTGCGGCTGTCTGCTATCCATATATCTTTCTTGGAATCAACGCCGATAGATGTTGGAAAACCTAACACGCCGTACTGCTGCGTCTCGTTGTCGATATAGCCGAACGCGAACAACGCCTCGCCGTTCTGATCGTATAGATTGACCCGTCCGGATTCCATATCGACGTTATACAGGAAGCCGTCCGCATCGCTTGCCACGTCCACGATACCGTGACCGTTCACCAGCGTCTTGTTCTTGAGCGCGTCGACGCCGCCGGCGTTCAGCTTGCGTATGGCGCCTTGGCCGAATCCGCCCGATGTAGCCGTGAATATGAAGCCGTCCTGGTCGAGGGCGACATTCGTAATCGGCCGCGGAAGATTAGCCGTTTCTTTGAGCAGCTGCTCCTTGTTCAGGATGAGCTTCTTCAGCCAGTTCAGCACCGTCTGCTGCGCTTTATTAGCTCCGAAGAAACCCATGAACTCCCCGTCCTGATTCATGCGAAGCAATCCGTCGTAGGATGAATTCAGGTTGATGTACATGACGCCCCGGCGGTCGACAACGATCTTCGTCGGTACGAAATGACCGGTCTCCATGTAAGTGGACTCGGGTTTCTTATAATCACGGAGAAAGTTGCCTTCGTTGTCGAACACGACAATCCGTTGATTGCCAGAGTCTGCGACATAGATTATCCCTTCAGGCGTAACGAACAGGCCTTCAGGCGCGCTAAGCATGCTCTCTCCCTCATCTGCGCCGATCGTTCGCAGAACCGTTCCGTCAGGATCAAGGACGACAACCCGATTCGCCCCTTTGTCCATGACGTATACGTTGTCGTCCGCACCGACATGCAAGTCGACTGGCTCGGCGAACCTCGCGCTGTCCATATCTGCCGGCGTATAGATCGGCTGAATACGGAGGAATGTCGCTTGATTGCTGTCGTAGTAGAACGTTCGGTACGGCAACTCCGCGTGGATCGCTTCCGGAACGGCGAGCATGGAGGTCGCCGCTAGAAGCAACAACAATAACAATTTCTTCATCGTTTCGACTTCCTTTGCTGATTTGAATTACTTAATGCCGGAATGAACCATCGTCTCGAGCACCCTCCGCTGGAAGAGCAGGAAGATGATGAGGTTGGGCACGAACATGAGCAAGCCTGCTGCGGCGGCCATATTCTGCCCGGCGACACTGTTCTGAAGCCCGCTGAGCAGACTGTTCACATAGAAAGGCAGCGTTCGCATCGTCTCGTCCTGCATGAACAGCGTCGAAGTCTCGACGTCTCCCCATACGCCTTGGAACGTGAAGATCGAGATTGTGGCGATCGCGGGTACAGACAGCGGGAGCACCATTTTCGTGAAGATCCCGAAGTGGCTTGCTCCGTCGATCTTCGCCGCCTCGAGCAGCTCGCTAGGAATTTGCGAGATGAAGCCAACGAGCATGAAGACGGCAATCGGTGAGGCAAGCGCGGGCAATATATGCCCGAAATACGTGTTGTTGATGCCGATACCGCTAATGATGAGATACCTCGGAATGCCGACCGTCTCCGGCGCGAACATCAGAGACAGCGTAATGAGCGATAAGATGAGTCCCTTGAAATGGAACTGATATTTCGCAAGGACGTAACCGGCCATCGTGCTGACGATAATGACGCATGCAAGCGTTAATCCGGCTACGATAATGCTGTTGAACAAATATCTCGTGAACGGCACGGTCGCGTTCGATGCATGCAGAATGAGTGATTCGAAGTTGCGAATGGTTGGATTCTGCACGAGAAACCTCGGCGGAAACAAGAACAGCTCATTCTGCGGCTTGAACGCATGGTTCAGTATGAAAATAATCGGCAGCGACATGAACGCGGCCAGCGCGGTGAAGAAAGTGACGAGCGCTACTTGAAACGGCGTCACGCTGCGAAGTTTTCGAATCATGGTTTTACAGCTCCTCCTTGGATCCGAACAGCCGATAGGCAAATCTCATGGCGAAGTAGCTGATAAGCAGCAGCATGACCGAGACTGCCGAAGCATAGCCGAGCTCGAAACGGATAAAAGCGTAATCGTCGATATGGTTAATGATTAAATGTCCCGAATAAGAAGGCGTGATCGGCAAGCCCGTCAATTGCGTCGATATGCTGCCTGCCTTTAGCGTGCCGACAATCGACATCACGGCGCTGAACAGCATCTGCGGCTTCATCGAAGGCACCGTAATATAGAACACTTCTTGAAGGCGATTCGATATGCCGTCGATGCGGCCTGCCTCGTAAAGCTCGCGATTGACGGTCTGAAGACCTGCCAACATGGCGAGGAAGCCTACACTGAAGCTGACCCAAAGCGATACGATGATCATAATGTTAAGCAAATACTTTGGATCTTGAAGCCAAATGACCGGACTGTCGATCCAGCCCATGCCGAGCAGGAAGTTGTTCACGTAGCCGACGCGGTCGCCGCTGAACGCCGCGATCCATACGACGGACAGCGCAACGCCGCCCGCCATCGAAGGCGCATAGAACGCCAGCGTGTAATAGTCCCTGATCTTGATCGGCAGCTGATGGATCAGCCAGGCGAATAGGAAGGAAAGCACATATCCGCCTGGGCCCACAATAAGCGCGAACAGGAACGTATTCGGTATCGCTTTGGTCAGAAAAATAATATCTTGCGTGAACAAGCTAATATAGTTGTCGATCCCGATAAAATGCAGCTTCTGAAATCCGTCGTACGACGTGAACCCAAGCGTCGCGGCCATGACGACCGGCACAACGATGAAGAGCAGGAAGCAGATCAGGAACGGCGCGAGGAACAAATAGCAGAACGCGTCGCGCTTGATATCGCGCAGGAAGCGAGTCAGCTTCGCCCCAATCGCCGGTCGAGCCTTTGGCCTTGCTATTCCGGGAGTAAGCTCTGTATTCATCTGTGCTATTCCTCCCATTCGTAAGGTTGATTGATTTGCGGGATGCCGAGATCATCTCCGGCTTTAATGCCGAAGTTACCTTGTCTCCGGTTCATCTCCCTTTGCAGCGAGAGCTGCGCCTGTTCAAGCGATTCCTGAGCAGGTATGCCCTCCATTACCGTGCGGTTCCAAGCGAATTCCATTTCCCTGCTGAGGAAGTAGTATCCGGGCACGTACGGCATGTTTTTCGCCCAGCGCGCCTGCTCGCGAAGCGCCTTCAGATCATCGGATGGCCAGGAGAGCGACTTCATCGCATCGACGTTGGCCGTATTCCATCTGAATTCGATACCATAGAACGATTCGATGTCCTTAGCGTATTGCGACTGTACCTCTGCGGACGTCCACCATTGCATGAACTGCCACGCCTCGTCTTTCTTATCGCTCTTCTCCATCATCATCGCCGCCGAGATGCCTTGCGGCGACCATCTTGCCACTTCGCCGCTGGCTTGCTTCATGCCAGGCAACGGAGCGATCTTCCAGTGGCCGGTAATTTCCGGCGCAGCTACGAGAAGCTGCACGTAAGTGTTGAAGTCGGCAACGCCGATCGGAATGTCGCCGTCGCGGAAATGCTGGAAGAATGCAGGAACATCGATCGGAAGATTGTATTTCTTGTACAGCTCCGTCCAGCGCTTGAAGGCCGCTTGGCCCGCTTCGCTATCGAGATTTCCTTTTAGGCCATCAGGCGAATATACTTCCGCGTTGTTCTGGAAGAAGAGCGTTGAGAAATCGCCTTTCGGGAAGTTCATGGTCATCCCGTTCTCCTGAAGCGTCGGCAGCATATCGAATACGTCATCCCATGTATCCGGCACTTGAAGTCCAAGCCCTTCCAAAACATCGGTGCGGTAGAACAGCACCTGGAAGTTCTGCACCTCCGGCAGTCCATAGACGCYGCCGTCGTAGTACATCGATCGGTTTACGCCAGGAATGAATCGATCTTGTACTTCCTCGAAGCCCGGATAAGAGGACAAGTCCTCGACCGCTCCTCGCATTGCATAATCGGCAGGCATCGATTCGCCTAGACCGAGCGCAACGTCCGGCACATCGCCAGCGGCGTTGCCCAGTATAAGCTGGTTCGGATTCGGCATTAGGTTAATGTTGACCTGAATGCCCGTTCTTGGCGTAAAGTCTTGGTCGACCATCTCGCGTAGAAGCTCCACGTAATCGCGTCCGCGTTGCACCCATACCGTAAGCGCCCCGTCGCGATTATGCTTGCGCGTATCGTAATCCAGGTAGAACGTTCGGCCGAAGTCGGCTACGGAATAAGGGATACGCGACATCGCGCTCGCCGTTTTCAGCCCTGTTTCCGCTTCCGGCGTCCGCACCACGATATAATCCACCAACAATTGCTGATGCGTCAGCGTTGCTAGCCAAGCTCCGATATTGTTCTGAATCGTCGAGAAATCATTGATTTTGTTCGGAACCTCGTTCACGTCCTCCAGCATCACCTCGAGCAAATGCACCGAGCTCTTGATCGCTTCGGACAGATCGGAATCCTTTTTGTTCAAACCGTTAATATAGTTGCGGATATCGGCGAAGCGGTTAACGAAGCCGTTAATCTTCTGCTCGACCTCCGGATCTAGCTTCTTCATATCCCAAGTTCGCGTCGAGTCGATATTCGCATCGAACGCCGACTTGCTGTAATTGCCCGTCAACAGCCTAATTTGGCGATCGTATAAGGCCAATTGGTTCAGCGTATCCGTCAACGCCAGATAGACTGGTTGGACCAGCGAAGAGTCTGCCGTCATGCGCAGCGTGTGCGTACCCTTCTCCAGGTGGAACTTATAAGGCTCCCCCGCTTGATCGGAAAGCGTTACGATCTCGAATTCCTTGCGTGTCGGAATGCCGTAGTGCAGCATTTCCTTGAACGGCACTTCGCCGTCGATCGTTATCGTGCGATAGGCCTCGAAGCCGTTCCGGTAGTTTTGGAACGCTTTTACATCAAGCTCATACAAGCCGCTCTCCGGCACTTCGATCTGCCATTCGACCCACTCGCCAGGCTGCCTCCATCGCTGTCCGCCGAGCACGTTGTAGGTGATGCGCCCTTTCGGATCTGGCGATATATGAGGCTCAGACCAAAAGTCTGTCTGAATAGCCAAGCTGGATTTACGCTGGAATTGTTCAGCCTCAATGAGCTCGAACCATTCGGACTGCGGCTTCGATTCGGTTAAAGAGCTTTTGTATTCCTCATAGGATGGGATTGTCGACTTCGACTCGAACGAAATCCCGCGCAGCGTGACTCCCTCCCTAATTCCAATGAGCTTTAACTTATGCTCGCCTTGCTCCAGTTTATAGAGCAAAGGCTCGGAGGAAGCGGAATATACGGATGCGCCTGCCTTGTTCCAATCTGTCAGCTCTACCTGTCCCGGCCGGATTTGTTGACCGATTTCGTTGCGATCATATGGATACTTCGCATCCTTCCATAACCGTTCAAGCTCAATCCTGCTGGATTCCGCGAAAGGATAGCTTCCATCGATTTGAACCCCTCGCACGACGGAGGCATTTCCTCCTTCAAGCGCTTTGTAATCGAAGTGCAGCTCGTACCAGCCATCCTGCGGCGCCTCGAAGCTCCATTCGACCCAGCCAAGCTCGTTCTCCCAAACGAGTCCATTGCCTCCATCCGACCCCAGAACGGACTCCTCAGAGGCAGATTCATAATCAGCGGGAGTTATTGGAATCGCTTGCAACTGTTCTGCGGACTCGAAAGCTTCCGGGTATTCCAACATCAGTTTCGCGTAGGGCATTTCACCCGGCTTGCTCTCGAACGAAAGCATCTGCTCGGCGGTAACGGTAGTCGCGTACAAGGTCGGTTCGCTGCCGGATACCCAGCGGACAGCGACGACAATCAATGCAACCGCTAACAAAATTCGAAATCCTCTGCCCAGCCATTTCTTCGATTTAAGCCGAATCATCCTTCATCTCCCCCGGCTGCAAGTGACTCGCCGGACTGCTCGTCGAAGAAGTGGATCTTGTTCATGTTGAAGCTTACGAGCAGCTTCTCTTCCTTCTCGTAGTCAATCTCAGGCTCCGTCCGGCCGATTACCGTTTTCTCCCCGATCTTGACGTACACATAAGAATCGGCGCCTGTGACCTCAGTCATCTCAACAACGCCGCGCACATATTCGTCCTCAGGAAACTCGTCTTTATCAGGTCCAAGCTGCACATGCTCCGGGCGAACACCGAGAACGCAATTACGAAGCGTGCCGGGTTTCGCATTGAATTGCCCGTAATATTTCTCAGGAATTCGGAACTTAATCCGCTTGTTCAAGAAGTAATAAACGCCATTCTGACGAACGATGCTTCCTTCCAGGAAATTCATCTGCGGCGAGCCAATGAATCCGGCAACGAACAGATTGGCTGGCTCATCATAGAGTTGCCTTGGCGGTGCTACTTGCTGGATAACGCCGTCCTTCATGACTACGATCCGCGTACCCATCGTCATCGCTTCGACCTGGTCATGCGTCACATATACCGTCGTTCGTTTCAAATCGCTCTGCAGCTTGATTAGTTCCGCGCGCGTCTGCGCCCTTAGCTTGGCGTCAAGATTGGACAGCGGTTCATCCATCAGGAATACCTGCGGCTCCCTCGCGATCGCACGCCCCAGCGCAACACGCTGTTTCTGACCGCCAGACAACTGACTAGGCTTGCGATCGAGCAAATGCGATATTTCCAAAATTTTGGCTACGCGGTTCACTTTAAGCTCAATGTCATGCTTGGCTGTCTTGCGAAGCTTAAGGCCAAGCGCGATATTCTCGTACACCGATAAGTTCGGGTAGAGCGCATAATTCTGAAATACCATCGCAATGTCTCGATCCTTCGGCGATAAGTAATTAACGAATTTGTCGTCGATATACAGCTCGCCCTCCGTGATCTCCTCTAAGCCAGCTAGCATTCGAAGCGTAGTCGATTTGCCGCAGCCGGATGGACCGACCAGTACGAGGAACTCCCCCTCCTCAATGGAAAGGTGGAAATCGTTGACAGATCGAGGGCGGAAGCAGCATGGCGCTTGGCTTCACGCTTACCGAAGATGCCGTTATGGACAATGGTTATTATATGACTCGTAACCTTGACACTTATCT